>NZ_JBJIAA010000010.1:0-206071 GCF_045310695.1 Clostridium neuense | reverse complement strand
ATAAAAATATATTTAAAAATAAAAAAAATTTGGATTTTTATAAAATCCAAATTTTTTTCTTAAGTTGATGACATTGTTTGGGCTTTAGCCCATTATCCTTCTTGAACTAAATATTAGTCTTATTTATCATCTAAGGGGTTTGGGCGCAAGCCCACGTGATTCCCGAATCATATTTTAGTGCTTTCACTAATCTAGAAGTTTAGCCGATATGAATATATTAAGTAACAGTACCTTGAATATTAAATAATTTCAAAGTACTGTTACTTCACTTTCATGGCAATACAAGGTATAAAATAAATCTGCACCAGAAAAATGCCTTATGCGTGCAGGAATATTCAAATCTTATTCTTCTATAACACGCTTCATAATAAGCTAACTGTATAATCTTTGCCAATTATTATAAATTTAAGATTAAATATTTGTATATAGCTCCTAATCTTTGCGCAACCATATTATACTATAATATATTTAATAAAATCACAAAGGGACGTGTTAAAATTGGATAATACCATTATAGAAGCAACAGCAAAAACTATAAACACTAATATACAAAAAGTAATAATTGGCAAGTCAAATGTAATCGATTTACTAATCACATCAATAATAGCAGGTGGGCATGTTCTTATAGAAGATGTTCCAGGGACAGGAAAGACAGTACTTGCAAAATCCCTTGCAAAATCTATTGATGTAAATTTTAAAAGAATACAATTCACACCAGATTTACTCCCTTCAGATCTCATAGGAATAAATTATTACAATCAAAAGGAAAAGGAATTTACCTTTAGAAAAGGGCCTATATTTACAAATATCTTACTTGCAGATGAAATAAACAGAGCAACACCAAGAACTCAATCCAGCCTCCTAGAAGCCATGGAAGAGCATCAAATTTCTGTTGATGGACATACATATGCATTGGATGAACCTTTTTTCGTAATAGCTACAGAAAACCCAATTGAAAATCAAGGAACTTTTCCACTGCCAGAGGCTCAGCTTGATAGATTTATGATGAAAATAAATATGGGATATCCAACCTTAGAGGAAAGCAAACAACTATTTAAAAGATTTATTATGGATAATCCTCTTGAAAAAATCGAAGCAGTTTGCAACATTAAAGAAATATTAGCTGCTAAAAATGAGTATAAAAAAGTATATGTCCATGATGAAATTCAAAGCTACATTCTAAATATTATTGAGGATACAAGAAATAACGAAGATATTCTTATGGGGGTTAGTCCAAGAGGTGCTCTTTCTCTTTTAAAATGCTGCCAAGCCTATGCTGCCATACAAGGAAGAAATTACGTTATACCAGAGGATGCAAAATATTTATGTCCATACGTACTTAACCATAGAATAATATTAAAGGATACCTTAAGCATAAGAGGTGTTTCGGGATTTTCCGTTATAAATAACATACTAGATAAAATAAAAGTACCTACCGAAGATTGGAGTATGAAATAGTATGGAAATCATTTGGGTTTTAGTGCTAGTATGTATACTTATAATTTATGAAGTTAAACTTTATACAAAATACTGCTTTAGGAATTTAGACTTCAAGTTAGAATTAAGTAAGTCTGAAGTATTTGAAAACGAAAGTGTGATTTTGAAGGAAATAATATCAAACAAAAAGTTCCTGCCCGCACTATGGCTGGAGATTCAATTCCTAGTTTCAAGAAATTTAAAGTTTGATAACATGAAAGTAGCTTCTCTAGACAATGAATTTTATAAAAAGGATTCCTTCTCCATTTTGCCTTATCAAAAAGTTGTAAGGAGTCTAAATGTAAAAGCATTAAAAAGAGGTTATTATTCCTTAAATAATTTCACTTTAACTATAAGTGACATATTCATACTTTACAAGTACTTGCTTCACACAGATGATGAGAAATTTTTATACGTATATCCTAAGCTTTTACTTGGAATAAACTTTGACCTGAAATTTCATAGCATTATAGGCGAATTAGAAACAAAAAAGCACTTACTTTATGATCCTTTTATGTTAAAAGGAATTCGAGATTATACTCCCTACGATTCTATGAAAACCGTTAATTGGTCCGCGTCTGTGAGAACAGGTACTTTAAAAGTAAATGAGTTTAACTCTTCCTCTTCTATGGAAATTATAATTTTACTTGATACTACAAAATATATATCTTGGGAATCAGAAACTGAAATTGAAGAATCCATAAGAATTGCTGCATCGATGGCTGCAAAATGTGCTTATAAAAATATCCCCGTTTCCTTGTATTCAAATGGCATCAATGATTTATCTCAAAAACCGATTAGCATATCCTATAAAAATGGAAAAGCTGGGCTTGACCTAATCTACAAAAACCTAGCATGCATAAATCTTGAAAATCAAAAACTTAGTTTTTCTAATATGCTAAAGGACTTTAAAGTTGAAGAAAATACGAATTCCTTATGCATTGTTATTTCTCATCACTATAGCGAAGCTTTCATAAATGAGCTTATGACTCTAAAGAAATTTAATGTAGATGTAGATTTAATACTCGTTAAGGAATCACCTGTAACTAATCCGTTAAGTTCAAAGATTAAAACTTATGTTTGGGAGGTAACTAATAGCGATGAATACAATAGATAGTTACAAAATATCTGACTTAGGAAAGTTTAATAAATCGCCTAAAAAAGCTTCTTTTCAGATCTTGGAAAACTTAATGCTATTTTTAATATTTTATCCTGTAATGCTAAGCATTTTAGGAATATTCCATAAAAATAGTTTTATATTTATCCATGAAATAGCTTTAATAGCCTATGTTATACTCATAAATTTAATCAGAATAAAGGTGTCAAAACATGCTGTGGCAATGAGCTTAACCCTAGTTTTATCCTGCATATTTATTTTGATTCCATTTCCATATTACGAAAGATTTTTATATTGCATATATTCCGTATTAGCACTAATAAACTCAATAAGAAAGTTCTATAAAATAAATTTTACTTTTTACAGTGCATCCTTTTTTGTTTTAGGTGAAGTTTTATTATCACTTAATTTAGTAGGCTCATATGCATTAAAGAATCTAACTTCAAGGTATTTAACTTTATTTTATGCTGTGATACTTTCATTGGTATTTTTGTTTTATTCTAGCCGAAGCAAATATGAGTTATTAATAAATTCAGAAACTGGAACTAACTCTAATAGACCAATAAGCTTAAGCTCAAAAAAAATGCTTATATCTATGCTTTTTGCATTCTTAGTTTTTATGTGCTTTACGCTATCCATAACAAGTCCCATAAGTTCAATTGGCGACCAAGCTTTAGTAAACTCCTTAGCTAATATATTTTCAACAAATAACACTCCGGGTTTAAACCAAGAAAGCAATGAAAATATTTTTAAAAAGCTTCAAAATCCATATATGAATAAAAGTAATAAACAAGCTCAAGAAAATAGTACGTATAGAAACAATAGCTTTTTAAATAAGTATGTTTATCTAATCTTATTTTTAATATTAGCATTTATAATATCACTCATTATGTCTAAAATAATAAAATTTCTTGTTAATGCAAAGATAGAAAATCAGCAGGATGCAACAACAGAAACCACATTTTTAAATGAAGATTTTAAAAAGGATATATCAAATATAGTTCCAAAATTTAATTTCAACTTATCAAATAAAGAAAAACTTAGAAAACACTATAAAAAATTAATTAAGCATTACAACAAAAAAGGCTTAGTAATAAAGGATTCCTTAACAGCAAAAGAATTAGAGAATAAAATCTTAAATTTAACCGGCGATGATATAAAAAACATCACTAAAATATATCATAAAGCTCGCTATAGCTTGTACGAGCTAACTAAAAATGATATAGATAATTTTAAAAAATAAAAAGAAAACTTTTTCTCCACTTCTCTGCGGAAAATGCACTGTAAGCATGGTTAGTCAATGGAGATTAATGGCAATATATAGTATAAAAATTTAATTGTTTACAAAGATTCACGCTTAAAATTCCGTAGGCACGGAGGAATTTTTTCCTTGTACTACCGAGGGAGCAAAGGAGCAATGCTGAAGGAACAGTTTAAAAAAATTCTAATAAATCTTGGTAAAAAAATTACAAAATACTTAGATATTTCAATCTGTTCGAGCATTTTCCCAGCGAGTTATTGAAATATCTTAGGATTTTGTGATTTTTTCACCTTAGATTTATAGATTTTTTTTAATGTGACGAAGCATTGTTCCTTCGCAATCTTCAAATGCTGGTTCAATATACTTCTTAATAAGTTTTAACCTGTCTTTAGCTTTTGGCACAAAAAAAGAAGCGATGGCTACTATCATTTTTTTCTTTGCATTGACATAAATCACATTTCCGCCATCTCCCATAGCCGCATAAGCATGTTCTTTATCGTCAATAATCCACCACAGATAACCATACGACAGCTTCCACTGGTTACATCTGCTGTGTTCCTTTGTACTCTCATTTATCCATGCTGGCGAAATAATTTGTTTGCCATCCCATATTCCTTCATTCAAGCATAATTGACCTATCTTTGCCATATCTGCAGGCGTCAAATTAAGACCCCAGCCAGCTGCATTTACTCCAGCCCTGTCAGCAACCCAGCCTTTTACATTTTTTTCTTTATACCAGGCAAGTTGTTCCTCCTCGTTACGAAAAACTATATTGCCTTCCACATGAATGTTAAGTGGTGAAAATAAATATTTTGTTGCAAAATTAAGCACAGATTGTCCAGTTGCTTTTACAAGAATACCAGACAAAATATCCGGTCCTATGAGAGGGGTATATCTAAATTCTCCTATTTTTCCTTTGCCTCCTAATAAATCAAGTGCACTGTTTACCCAGTTATCACTTGCAAAATATTCCGTATAGGGTTCTGACTTATACTTATATGGAGCTGTCATTGTAAGCATATCCTTAAGAGTAACCTTCTGTATCGTTTTTTCTCCTCTTTTAACTGAATAATCAGGAAAAAAATCTAATGCCTTTTGGTTGATACTTTTAATATATCCTTTGTCTATGGCAATGCCGATCAATATGGAAATAATACTTTTGGTCACTGAAAAAACATGGAAAGTGCTAGCAGCACTGCTTTCTTTAAAGTAGTTTTCATATAGTGTTTTACCATCCTTTAGTACTATCATTCCTCCAATATTACCATAACTGCTATTTATTATCTTTTCCAGCTTCGTTTTTAATAGCATGTAAGATACCTCCCTGTCTTCGAATTTGGACTAGCTATAAGCTGCTTTGGTGTCCCTTTCGCAATTACCTCACCGCCCATATCTCCGCCTTCCGGACCAAGCTCAATAATATAATCACAGTTTTTTAAGACGTCTATATTGTGTTCAATAATAATCACTGAATTGCCGCCTATAACCAGTTTATCTAATAGTTTTAGCAGCAAAGCTGTATCATATAGGCTAAGTCCGGCTGTTGGCTCATCCAGCACATAAAGCATATTACCACCTCGCTGCTTCCCTAGTTCTTTGGCAAGCTTGACTCTCTGCGCCTCACCTCCACTCAATGAAGAAGTGGGCTGACCAAGTGTTAAATACCCCATACCCATCTGCTCTAATATACGCAGCGGTTTTGCAATGCTGGCTTGGTCTGCCAAAAAGAAAACAGCTTGTGAAATACTCATCTCTAACACATCCGTAATGGTTTTTCCTTTATATTTCACTAAGAGGCTCTCTTCCTGAAACCTCTTACCATGGCACATGGGGCAAAGTTTATCAACAGAAAAATCTGAGGTCAGAAATATTCTTTCATAGCCACTTCCTCCACAGTCCGGGCACGCACCTTTTGAATGAAAGGAAAAATATCCAGCATCCATATTTCTTAATTTTGCCTCTTCTTGTTTTGAAAAAAGCTCACGGATTTTATCCCAGATTCCTATATAAGAGGCAGGTGTAGAACTAGCACTTTTACCAATGGGTTCCTGCGATATCTTGGCAAAACTGCTTATCCGTTCTACACCAGTTATACCGTACGCATGACCATATTTTCTGGCACTGGCAAGGCGTTTCAATAACGTGTCCTCTATCAAAGAACTCTTTCCGCTCCCAGATAATCCTGCAATTCCAACCATAGCATGAAGTGGAAACGATACTGTAAGATCCTTTAAGTAGTGAACATTAGCATGCTTTAGTATTATGCAATCCTTATTATCAAATATATCTATCCTTACCTTACGTTCTGGCATAGTACGTTTACCAAAAAGATACTTGCTAAGCAGTGTGTCTGCTTCTACATAGCCCTTATAATCCCCTTGATAGACCACTATTCCACCTTCTATGCCTGCTTTAGGACCAATCTCTACTATATGATCTGCCTGACTAATCATCTCTTTATCATGCTCCACTACGATCACTGTATTACCAAGATTTCTTAATTCCTTTACTGCTTCAATCATGCTTTGCTTCTCAGATGGATGTAATCCTGCCATAGGTTCATCAAATACATAAATAAGAGAATCCAGTTTTGACTCCAGATGCAAATGAAGAAAGATGCGCTGTACCTCTCCGCCACTTAAGGATGACATCTCCCGGTAAAGAGTTAAATGCCCTAAGCGAAACTTGATCAGCTGTTTTAATTTCTGCTTCACATTTTTTATTACATTCTTAGTAAACTGAGAAAGTTCTTCTCCAGGTATTTCATCCAGATAATCAAGAAGCTCTGCTAATGTCATCTGTCCTAGCTGTCCAATCCCCTTTCCATAAAAAAAGACTTCTCTCGCATCATCGCCTACTCTTTCCCCACGGCAGTCTGGACAGATAGTTTTCACATAAACTTCCTCCACATCCTCACCTTTTTCATGAGCATTTCTTAGTATCCGTTCCAAACAATAGCTTTGTTTCCCATTGTCGTATGTTCCATAAACCACTTCGTCTTGAATATCTTCTGGAAGCTCCCAGAAGGAAGTATCAAAGTGCATACCATATTTATTCTTTAGAAGCCGTAAGAAACCACTGGTTACCTTAAGGCTCTCATAAACCTCTAATAGTGTTGTTAATTTATCCGGGATCAACTGCTTAAGATTAATATCATAATAAGAACCTCTTCCCTTGCAGCTAATACACATGCCATCAGCTGTCGTATAAAGAAATGAACTTGGGGAAAGAGGTTTCTTATACTCATCTAAAGCTTTTCCATCACTAGCATATATAAGAGCTAGCTGATTTAAAATTCCAGTCTTTGTGCCAACTGTAGAACGTGGATTGCTCTGCCTTGTGGTATTTTGGTGTACCGCAACCGTTGGTCCAATTCCCTCTATCTCATCAAACCGATCCTCATTATCCAGTCCAGCCAAAATACCAATTGACCGTAGATACTGGTTCTTACCTTCTTCAAACAAGATATCAAATGCAAGACTAGATTTTCCAGAACCACTGATGCCTGTAATGACCACCAATTGACGCTTAGGAATCGTTAGATTAATATTTTTTAGATTATGAATTCGTGCTCCATGAAGCTTTATTTCTTTCATATACTCACCCCTACTATAGATAAACAAGCCGAAAGTTTAAAATAGCCGATGTTAAAACTTTACAAGTAATATTTTGCATGTCTTAATCAGTTGACAATGGACAGAGGACAATTGTCAATTAAGGATGCTTAGCTTTGCTAAGCGAGAAAAATAGGCAATTTTTAAAAATTGGCGTCAGCATTAAGTTTAAGATTTTTCGAAGTGATGGCGGAGAAAAATCATCCTTCACTGTACTCTGTACTCTAAGTAAAATCCTAGTTTTGTAAAATAAATTTGGTGTCAGTCATTTCAAACTTTCAAGTTGTCTATCTATAAAGTTTTCAGCATACTAGAAATGAATGGACTCAATTGGAACGTAAATGTCCACTTTAATGATATGACTCTCGTTGTCATCTGGATTGTTAAGGTATACTTCAAATGGATAGGAATCTCTAGGAATGTAACCACTGCCCATAAGCCATTCCCTGTACATATAATTCCAGGCATCACTGAACTGCTCCTGCTGAAGCTCAAAATGTCCCACAGCGTACAGTCCGCCTTCTAACTTCATTCTACCAAGGACTCCATCTTCCTTAACTGTTATATTCTTTGGAACCGTCAGGCACAGGCTAGTACGAAACTGACTCTCCTCTCCAAATTCCGGATTGTCATGATATATTGCAAGAATCCAGTTCTGTCCTTCTACAAGAAAGTGCTGATTCTTTGCATAAGCAAATAAGTTCTGCACCATACCAGCATACTTTTTCGCTAATGAATCATAAGTACCTGTATGTCTTACATAAGCAACCTGCTTCTCCTCTATGTTCTCTATGGTAATCTGCCCAGTCACAGGAAACGGATTACCTGCCCATTCTTTCTTTGCTGTGTTCTTATTATACTCAGACAATAGAAAAGAATCTTTGCAATTCTTGCTATATTCCTTCCGGTATTCTCTTGGACTAACACCATAATAATTCTTAAATGCCCGTGAAAATACGGCTGAATCCGAAAGTCCAAGTGCGTAAGCAATGTCTGTCATATTTTTATCTGTCCGGTGTGCCAGCAGAAAAAGCGCCCTCTCCATTCGAATTCGGTTTACATAATGTGCTAACGGCTCATGAAGTATACTCTGAAAAATACGGCTGAAATGATATTTGGAAAATCCAGCAGCATTAGAAAGCTCCTCTATGGACAAATATTGATCTAAATGATTTTCAATATAGTCCTGCACTTTATGAATTCTTCGTATATATTCTTCTTTGCATTTCTCATATGACATATAATTTCCCCTTACTCCGCTTTGCTCTTTAAATTCCTTATAATAGAAAGCAAAAACAATATAAAAATCATAGCTGTTAAAACTTCAATGCCCTTTGTATTTGAAAACCAGTTAGCTCCCTTTTCCATAAAACTTGTGACATCAATAAACCATCTAAGTGGGCTAATTACGCTAGCCTGCTGCAGCGCTGATGGCATTTTCTCAAAGGGTATAAAGGTTCCTCCTATAAGTGATAGTACTAGTGCAATGCACGCCGAAAATAAATTTGCATACATTTCGCTATTAAATATGGTTGCTATACATGTTCCAAATGCTGTTGCAAGTGCAGCTACCCATATTCCCATTAATAAAAAATCACTATAATGAATGTGTATATTAATCCTTAATATAGCTATCATAGAAACTGAAATAAAAAATTGAAAATAAGTTATAGCAAAATTATAAATCATATTTCCTGCTATATACGTGCCAGAATTTTGCATTGAATACCTATATCTTTTAAACGTACCATTAGCTTTATCCTTAATAATTAGCGATGCATTTACAGTGGACGTTATCATTAAAAACAGAACAATAAAGGCAACTGTTCTTTTTGCAAAATCCATTGAATAATTTTCAATAGTTTCTATATTTATCGGCTTAGGATTAATCATATAACCTCTTATTAAATGCTGCAACCCTATTATAGTATTATTATCTTTTACAGAATAAATCTTAAATGTATTACCATTAAATTGTACAACAGCAGAATATTTACCTGTTATCGTATCTAACTTTATATTTCTAGGATCAGCTTCAGCTACATTAACCCCTTTTGTATCCCTTAAAGCCTGCATTGCATTTTTAGCCGCACTATTATTTTGAGAATTTAACACCCCAATTGTAAAAGATGGCTTCATAATGCTATTAATTAGTATTCCTAAAACAACCACAATAATAGGTAATAGAAGATTAACCATGAAAGTGTTTCTTTTGTTTAAACTTCTTTTAAAATTGTTTTTAACGATAATCATAAAGCTCATTATATGAACGCCTCCCTTTTAAAAAATTTAACTGCGAGCATTGTAATAATACTGCCTACTAACATAAATACAATTGATGTAATGATTAAAATATGCGTATTGTTTTCGTATATGCAAGCTACAATGCCTCGGTTAACCCATGTAAGTGGCGATAAATCAATTATGAAAGAAATAAACGAGTTAGTAGAACCAATAGGAAAAAATGCTCCACCTAAAAATCCAAATATGGTAATAGGAAGGTTTAAAAAGTTTTGAATGGCAGCAAAATTTTTGCAGGCCAAACCTAAGAAAAGTCCAATTCCTGTTACTATAACTGTTTCACTAATAAATAGAAGAATAATAAATGTGACTTTGCCATTAAACGGTATGTGAAACATTAATTTTGCTATTGCTAAAACTACTATATCGCATATTGAAAGCATAATCGCGCAAGAGAAAAATTTTGAGAGCACCAATTCTGTTCTTGTAATAGGTGCTGCCATATATCGATATGCAGTGTGATGTATCCGTTCATCCTGCGCAGCATAGGCAATGCTTGTTACTCCCATAAGCTCACAAAATGGAATCATAACAATGGTATAATAATGGTACGAGGTAAAACTTGTTCCATATGATTTTGATGTTAAATATCCTAAAAGCATAATTATTACTGCTGGAAAAACAATGTTATAAAACAAAATAAAAAAGTCTTTGCTCCTTCGCCTAATTCCAATATTCAATAAAGAAAAAAAGTGTTCCATTTTAACCCTCCATATCCCTTAAATCTGTTCCTGTAAGCTTTAAGAAAATATCTTCTAGCGTCTTACAGCCAAGGTTTTTGTACTTATTTTTATAAGCTTCTTTATCTAAATCTTCTAGTATAGTCCCCTTATCAATTAAAACAATTCTGTTGCACAAAGTATCAATTTCTTCCATGTAATGACTGGTGTAAATAACAGTAGTCCCCCTTTTATTTAAAGTTTTTATTGTCTCTAAAATATTATTTCTTGATTGTGGATCAATACCCACTGTAGGTTCATCCATTATTAGTAATTTAGGATTATGAGCAATTGCACAGGCAATATTTAAACGACGCTTCATTCCACCAGAAAACTTTGATGGCAATTCCTTTCTTCTATCCCAGAGCCCAACAAACTCCAAGGCCTCCTTTACCTTTTGCTTCAATTCTTGGCCTTTAAAATTGTATAGTGAGCAAAAAAATTTGACATTATCATAAGCATTTAAATCTTCATATATTGCTAAATCCTGTGGAACAACACCTAATGCTCTTTTATATACATTTTCTTGTTTTTCAATTTCCTTGCCTTGAAAGTAAATCTCACCGCTATCTGGTGAAAGAATAGTTGTCATCATGTTTATTGAAGTACTCTTACCAGCTCCATTAGGTCCAATAAATCCTAAAATATCGCCCTCTAATACATCGAAGCTTTCACCAGAAACAACTTTCTTATCCCCATACTGCTTATTTATATTTTTAATTTTAAGTAAAACATTTTCCATTTTTATCTCCTCCTAATATAATTATATGTACAACATTAAATATACAACGTTGGATATCAACTTAGAGTACAGAGGACAGTGATTGTCCTTTGTACTCTGCCTTTTATCTTTATTTATTTTGAAGCTTTGAAATTATTTTATCTATATTTTCAACTGCCTTATCAGGATTACTTATAATTTCATTTCTTAGCTTTTGTATCTCTAATAATGCACTTGTTCTTTCAGATGCTTCAGAAAAATCATCCTCTACATCAGAAAAATCAACAGACTTTATTACACGCCTTGTTTCAGTTCCAACACTTATGTATTTATCAATATTACTTAGTATTTCCTGATGCCATAATATTTGGTAGTCTAAGCTATTAATTGTCATATCAAACTCAATTTTTTCAATATATAGGCCCTTATCAGTTTCAATTTCCTTAGCAGTTCTCCATTTTTCCCAGTATGCCTTTTGTTCTTTCAAATACTTCAAATGCTTCTCCAAACTGTTCTGCAACGTTTCTTTAGGAAGCACATCTAAAATATTATGAAGCAAAAATTTATCTGAGCCTACGGGAATAATAAGCTTTTGCATTTCTCCTTGTATATCTCGCTGCAGCTCCTTTTTTCCAAGCTCTGTAATTTTATATATTTTACGAATACGTGCACCTGTTTTTTCTTCTCTTAAAACCTCAACGCAATTTTCTTTTTCTAGCTTTGCTAAAGCATAATAAATAGAGCCTGATTGAATTTTAGTCCATTTATCTGCACCAGACACTTGCAAGTATTTTTGAATTTCATACCCATGTGTTGGTTTAACATTCAAATAGTACAAAATTAATGCTCGTATCAAACTTGTCACCTCACATATCCTGTATTGGATATATTTATAGTATCACCAACGTTGGATATTGTCAACAAACCTTTTAGTAAATGAAAGGTTAAAATTAGAATTACTTTCGTTTTGCAAGTAATCTATACAAATTAAAAACAGGTAGTAAAGAGTAGAGTGGATGTAGATTTTTCTACGTTCTACTACAAAAAATCTTTAATAACAAAAAATAAAGCTTAGCATAGCTAAGCAACGCAATTTTAAAAAATTGGCACAACATAAGTTTTAAAATTTTCCGTAGTAGCAAATCATCTTTCACTCTATTCTTTAATCTGATTTAAATGTCGTCAAAAACTTTTTATTAATTTTAAACTTTTATGTAATGCCTATAATTTAGCTCCAATCTCCTCAAGTACTTTTTTTACAACCTCGCTGCCTATTTTATCTTCCTTCATTTCACTTAGTGCATCCTTTAAATTCACAAACTCTGCTCCGTCAACTTCACCCGATTTAACTATTTCACCACTAACATATTTAACAATGAATGTAAGCATTATTATTTCTTTTGATGCAAGGTAATAGCTTCCAAGATACTTAGGCTCTTTTGCTATAATACCTGTTTCTTCTTTTATTTCTCTAAGTACCGTTTCTTCAACAGTTTCATTATTAGCTACATAACCCGATAAAAGTACCTTTGAATTTTTAAAGGTATAATTCTGCTTTAACAGTAACACTTTATCATCCTTTATGACGGCTGCAATAATACATGGTTTAGGAGTATCAAAAAACATTATGTTATCAACGCTGCAATATGGAACGCCACCTTCATCCCAGCTATACTTTTCCTCTAGTTTTTTTCCGCATATAGGACAATATTTATATTTCATTATTAAACTTCCTCCCCTATACTGCACATTGTGCATAAGCCAAATTTAAGCCTGTAAATGTATATATAAATTATATATTACGAACATCTTTTAAACAACCTTCTATAATTTAACTTTAACACTTTTATTTAAAGTTATATAATCCTCTCCAAGTAAACATTCATATGCCATAACATCTACTCCATTTTTATAAGCATTTCTAAGTGCTTCTCCAAAATTTTTGTCCATATCATCATGAGGCATAAATTCATGTATATTATCCATCTGCATCAAAAATAGCACTCCAGCCCCATATCCCTTTCGTTTAGCTTCAACAAGTTCATTTAAATGCTTAGTTCCTCTTTCTGTAGGAGCATCTGGAAATTTAGCTTTGCCCTTATCCTCAAGAGTAACACCTTTTACTTCTAAATAATATATTTCATCATTAGAATTCATTAGTTTAAAATCAAACCTGCTATTTCCAAAGGTTTTTTCTCTCATTACAATATTGTATTTCTCTAATCCCAATACTTTCTTATTTATAAGAGCCTCATAAACAACTTTATTAGGAATTTGTGAATCTATGTTTATAAGTTTATCTCCTTTATATGCAGCTATTAAATCATACTTTGTTTTTCTTTTATCATTATTGCCTTCTCTTAATATAACTGTGCATCCTTCTATCAATATTTCTCTGCACCTTCCTGTATTGGGCACATGAACCATACTCTCTTCACCATTTAATTTTATATAAGCTTGAAATCTATTTGGTCTTTTTATAAATTCTGCTTTTACTATTTTTTCTTTTATAATCATATACTTTCCCCACCTCTAAATATAAGTTATCCACTTTTTGACCTACTTAACCACAGCTTGTTGTGGATAACTGTGGATTTCCTCAACATTTATCCTCAAATCCACTGTTTTTACAGTTTAATTTACAAAAAAATTGTGCATAACTTATCCACATTATCAACACCACTATATGTTGACAATTTTATATCTAATTTATACAACATATGCGTGTTATTGTAAACCAATATCTTATTTTATCATGAAAAATCCATACTTATACACAAATTTCACTTTATCCTCAAATTATATGAATATTTTTTATTTTATGTACACACAATACAAATAAACTAATTAGGAGGCTTAACTTACTATGGATAATAATAAAAGTAGAATGAAGGACAGACCAAAATCAGATGCAGAACTTAGAAAAATGTTTCCTAAAGACGGTGCAACTATAGGAATAGAAAACGGAGTAAAGGAAGGCTCTCATTCAAATGGAAGTAAATTTACAAAACGCTCAAAGTTATCACATAACAAATAAAAATGCGAAGGAACAATGCTTCGTCACATTAAGAAGAGCCTGTAAATCTAAGATAAAAAAATCATAGAATACTAAGATATTTCAATAACTCGCTGAGAAAATGCTCAAACAGATTGAAATCTCTAAGTATTTTATGATTTTTTCATCAAAATTTATTAGGCTTTTTTTAAACTGTTCCTTCAGCATTGTTCCTTTGCTCCCACGGTGGTATAAGGAAAAAATTCCTCCGTGCCTACGGAATTTTAGGTGAGAATCTTTATAGTACATTATTTAAACAAATTAGAATTTGAAACAAGGTAAGGGTAGCGTGAATGAATATTTACCTTTTACTTCTCTTAGATAAATCTCAAAGCTTAATAGTATAAGCTATACTGGATACTATGCCCCCACGCTGAAGCATTAAGTTTAAGATTTTTCGAAGCGATAGCAGAGAAAAATCATCCTTCACTGTACTCTAATTTAAGTCCTAGTCTTTCAGGATAAACTTAGAATCTTAAACTTTCAAGTTCCAAGTTATCTATCTATAACTCATAGTCCCAGCTATATATTTCATTTCCCTTTTTATTTATAGATTTTCCTTGATTATAAAACTTACATCTTTCGTGTAATTTTATACTTGCATAATTATTGGTTCTGCAGGTAGATACCAATTGCTTATATCCCTTATCTTTAGCAACTTCTTTAATTAAATTTAATGCTTTCTCGGCATAACCCCTCCTGTAATATTTTTTGTCGATAATAACACCAACACTTACAGAACTTCCATTGACTTCGTACAAGGAAATCATGCCAACAATACATTCATTATTTACTATTGCAAATTGTTCAAAATACTTGCCTTGATAGCTTTTGGTAGTCCACTCCCTTATAATTTTAGTTAACTGATTTATATTATCTGGAAAGCGGCATCCTTTTATACGCTCTGTAGCTGACCAGTTGCTTAATATGAAATCTATATCTGAAATAATGAACTGTCTCAATTCAACCATTATATTCCACCAAACATTCTTATTACTTTATTCCTTTTAATTGATATTATAACATAATTTATAATGAGTACTATTACTATGTTTTCAAAATTATTTTACTTTAATATTGAATCTAAAAAAACATATGCTATAATAAAATCATAACTACCATACAAGTATGGTACTATCATAATAAGGGAGGGAAATCATCATGGCTATTGAAATAGGTAGGAATTTAACAGGTAAAAAATTATATGGACTTTTAAAGGAAGATATTATACAATTGCGTCTTGAACCAGGTTTAAGTATTTCGGAAAAGGGAATTTCAGAAAAATATAACGTAAGCAGAACTCCTGTTAGAGAGGCATTTTTACTCCTTTCTCAAGAAGGTCTTTTAGATATATATCCGCAAAAAGGTACTTTTGTTTCATTAATTGATCTTTCTCAAGTAGAAGAAGCAAGATTTTTGAGAGAACATATGGAGAGAGCCATAATTAAGCTAGCTTGCACAACAGATTTCCCTGAAGAGAAACTAATATCTCTTGAAATGAATGTAAGGATTCAGCAGCTATGCATAAAGAAAAAGGATTATGTAGAAGCCTTTAAAGCTGATGAAGAATTCCATAAAACGATTTTTGAAGGCTGTAACAAATTAAAAACCTGGAACACTATTTGTCAGGTTGAAATGGATTTTCAGCGTATTCGTATGCTAACTTTAACTTCTAATTTAAAAGTTGACGATATTACTTCTCAGCACATAATTTTAATCAACTCAATAAAAAATAAAAAACCTGACATTGCAGATGAAATTATGAAAAATCATCTAACCATGATTAATTATAACTTAAAGAAGATTAGACAAACTTATCCTAAGTATTTTAAATAATAAAACTTATGCAAATACTTACTACTTTAAGACTTCTATCAATTTATAAAAGCTCACATTGATTGGCTTAAAAGAGATGTTTTTTAAATGCTCCTGCAAGAGTATTTAAATACAACATACATCTCTTTCAATAAATAATAATCACTTTAATTTTAACACAACTTCAATTTATATACTATGTTTTTAACTATACATCAGTATGTAACTACAATTGATCTTTATTTTTAATGAAATTGTTTACCTAAAAATTTAATTAATAAGGAGGTATTAATTACTATGTTAAATTTAAGTAGTGAAGGTATTAAAAACAAAGAGGCATGGGAAAATGCAAATATTGAACTTCCAAAATTCTGTTACAAAAAAATGGTTGAAGAAACTAAAGCAAATCCAACTTGGGTACATTTTGGTTCAGGTAATATCTTTAGGGGTTTTATAGCTGCACTAGAGCAAGCACTTTTAAATTCAGGAAAAGAAAAGTCAGGAATTGTTGCTGTTGAAACTTATGACTATGAAATTATAGACAAAATATATACACCTTTTGATAACTTAAGCTTGCAGGTAATTATGAAACCAGACGGAAGCTTGAAAAATTCAGTAATTGCAAGTATAGGTGAAAGCATCGCAGCAGACACTGAAAGAAAAGAAAACTGGAATAGATTAAACTCAATATTTAAAAATCCTTCACTTAAAATGATCAGCTTTACTATAACTGAAAAGGGTTATAACTTAAAGAGCTTATCTGGAGATTTTTCAGCTGAAGTAGCACAGGATATAAAAAATGGACCAGCTAATCCAAGTAACGTTATGTCAAAGGTCACTTCTCTTTTATACACTAGATTTAAAGCTGGAAAACTTCCTCTTGCAGTAGTTAGTATGGATAACTGCTCTCACAATGGTGAAAAATTATATGCTTCAATAAATACAATCGCAACTAAATGGGCTGAAAACAAGCTTGTTGAAGAAGAATTTGTTGACTACATAAACGATACTACTAAAGTAGCCTTTCCTTGGAGCATGATAGACAAAATTACTCCAAGACCTTCTGAAATTGTAGAAGAAAAATTAACTAAACTTGGTCTTACTAATTTATCTCCTATTATAACAAGTAAGCACACTTATATAGCACCTTTTGTAAATGCCGAAGGACCTCAATATCTAGTTATTGAAGATAGTTTTCCAAATGGCAGACCCGCTCTTGAAGATGCTGGAGTATACTTCACAAATAGAGAAACCGTTGAAAGAGTCGAAAGAATGAAGGTTTGTACATGCCTTAATCCTCTTCACACATCTATGGCAGTTTTCGGATGTATACTTGGATATACTCTTATTGCAGACGAGATGAAAGATGAATGTATATCAAAACTTGTAAACAAAATAGGTTATGAAGAGGGTATGCCTGTAGTTACAGACCCTAAGATACTTAACCCTAAGGATTTCATAAAAGAAGTTATAGAAGTAAGACTTCCAAATCCATTTATTCCCGACACTCCTCAGAGGATTGCCACAGATACATCTCAAAAGGTTGGCATAAGATTTGGAGAGACAATTAAAGAATATGTAAAAAGATCAGATTTAGATGTAACATCACTTAAATATATACCACTTGTTATTGCCGGCTGGTGCAGATATCTTCTTTCCGTAGACGACGAAGGTAAAAAATTTGAAATTAGTTCCGACCCACTTTTAGGAACTTTAAAAGATTACTTGTCAGAAGTAGAACTAGGCAAGAAATACGTCAAAGGTTCCTTAAAACCTATACTTTCAAATAAATCTATTTTTGGCTTAGATCTTTATGAAATAGGTCTCGGTGAAAAAGTTGAAAACTACTTTGAAGAAATGATTGCAGGACCAAAAGCAGTAAAAAATACACTTGAAAAATACTTGAAATAACATAAAAGGAGATGGTTTTTTATGAAAATGACATTTAGATGGTTTGGTGAAAATGATGACAGCGTTACACTTGATCAAATACGTCAGATACCAGGAGTCACAGGAGTTGTAGGCTTCTTATCAGATATTCCAGCAGGAGAATTATGGCCACTTGATAGAATAATGGAGTACAAAAAAAATATAGAAGCTCACGGATTAGAACTTGAAGTTATAGAGAGTGTAAATGTACATGAAGACATAAAGCTTGGCTTGCCTTCAAGAGATAAATATATAGAAAACTATAAAGAAACAATCAAAAACTTATCGAAAGCTGGAGTAAAGGTTATATGTTATAACTTCATGCCTGTATTTGATTGGCTTAGAACAGACCTTGCAATGAAGCTTCCTGATGGCTCTGAAGCTATGGATTATGATGATGCTAAATTAAAGGGAATGGACCCAGTAAAATTAGTGGAAGATACAACAAAAAATTCTAACGGCTTTACACTTCCTGGTTGGGAACCTGAAAGACTTAAGGAATTAAAAAGAGTTGTTGAACTTTATAAAGATGTAGACGAAGAAAAGTTATTTGAAAACTACAAGTATTTCCTTGAAGGAATAATACCAACTTGCGAAAAATACGATGTTAAAATGGCAGTTCACCCAGATGATCCAGCTTGGGGAATATTTGGGCTTCCTAGAATAGTACATTCAAAAGAAAACTTAGATAGAATAGTTAAACTTGTGGACAGTCCATACAACGGACTTTGCCTCTGCAGTGGTGCACTTGGCTGTGAAAGAAAGAACAATATTCCCGAAATCATAAGACACTTTGGTGCCATGGGAAGAATTCATTTTGGACATGTCAGAAACATAAAATTTGTAGGTGAAAGACATTTCCATGAAGTATCTCACCTTTCAAGCGACGGAGATTTTGATATGTTTGAAATAATGAAAGCATATCACGATATAGGCTTTGAAGGCTATATAAGACCTGACCACGGAAGAATGTTATGGGGTGAAAAAGCAAGACCAGGCTATGGTTTGTATGACAGAGCTCTTGGAGTAGCATATTTAAATGGTTTATGGGAGGCTCTAAATAAAACAAGCAAATAAAAAACTCATATAATTTTCTTGCACTGTAAGCATAGGTAAAAATATCTATGCTTGCTTTTTTATGTCAGATTTAAATTGTTAATATCATCTTTTTCACGAGTGACTATATCAAGTATCTGTAATATCTCCGAACTATTATTTATAAATTGATGTCCATATTTTAATTTACTATTGTTCATTAAATTATAGTTTTTCGTAATGCTTATCATAACCTAATTTACAAAATATAATATAATTATAAATTAATTTATATTCTTTGTGGAATAATAATTTTAATATTTTTAATCACTATGAAAGGGGAAACTAAAACATATGGCAAATACTTTGCTTAATACAGCCATTAGGAGTGTAGTAGTTTACATTATAGCAATGTTTTTAGCTAGGCTAATGGGAAAAAAACTTATATCACAAATGACATTTTTTGATTTTGTTATAGGTGTTTCTATGGGTTCAATAATCGCAAATTCAATTGTTGGCCAGACATTTACATCTGTATCTGCTATAGTGTCCTTTATTATTTTATCTGTTTTAGTGATTGCAACTGGTTATATGCACATCAAAAGCTTTAAACTAAGAAAAATAATTAATTCAACGCCAGACATTCTAATTGATAATGGAAATATAGTAGAAACAAATATGAAAAGCAATAGAATTACAATCAGCGAATTGATGATGAAACTAAGAGAAAAAAATATATTTAATATAGCCAATGTAGAATTTGCCATAATGGAAACAGATGGTGAATTATCTGTATTACCAAAGCCAAATGAAAAGCCACTAACTCCTAATGACATGAATATAAATACTACAAGTACCGGGCTTACGCATGATATAATAATTGATGGCAATATACTAGAAGAAAATTTAAAAAATATAGGGCTAGATAAAAATTGGTTAATTTCGCAGCTTAACAGTCAACATATAAAAGATCCATCAGAGGTATTTTATGCAGGAACAGACAATAGCAAAAAATTATATGTATCCAAAAAACAATTTAACATGCAAAATACTAAAACATCATAACTTTAACAAAAGCGATATCCATTTCATTATATTAGAAAATACAAAAAAGCTAAAAGTTTTTGCATATAGCTCTCTTGTTGAAGTAATTCATAAAAATACAAACTAAAGATGTGCTTATCTATCAACCATATGCACATTTTTAGTTTACGCAGACTAGTTTTTCTATTTATCCAGAACAAGCTTTTCAATTGCCTCATCTTCATTAGAAACAAAGAATATATCTTTCCCATTATTACTTTCATAGATAAAATCTTTTAATGCCTTACTGTTATACATAGAAAAGTCCCCGATAATGGCAAACTTAACATGATAATTAATAAATTTTTGAAGTATTTCACCAGCAATACGAGTGCTAAGTTTAAAAAAATCTTCCGATATAGCAGCCTTATTTAAAACCATACGATTGCAGCCTGTTTCATAGTTTACAGTTGCCATAAGATCTAAAGCAGACTGAACATCTGTTAAAACAAGCTCATCACTTTCAATAAGTGCAATTGAGATATTATCCTTTATTATTTTTTTAATATTCATAGCTTAATTCCCCTTCATTTATCTTTAGTTTGTGGTTCTACAAGCATAGAAACCGTACTAAGCATTTCTTCAATAAATTTTATCTGTCCCCAAAGCAATACTCTTAACTTATTTTCTTCCTCATAATACTTCATATTAATTGTTGAATTATTCATTTTAGCATCTTTGCAATTCATAATAGCTATAAGTGTGTTTGATATTCTCATATACTGCTCTTTATTTATTTCTTCAATGTCTATAACCGTCGATACATTTATTCTTGCCTTTTTTATATTTGATGGTGGTTCACTTATAGAGAAGTCTAAACCTTGATTTTCATCTATATCCTCATTCCTATTTACTTTCATAAAAGAATTTAAATCATGCTCAGAAATTCTCCACTGCTTTCCAAGCTTATTTGCTTTGAGGCTGCCCTCTGTTATAAACTTTCTTATGGTTTTATGATGCATATCCAAAAGCTCCGCAACTTCATTAATTGTATAAAATTTTTCTTCCATCTAAATTTATCCCTTCAACCTTTTTCTATTCTAAGATTATAACAGATTTCATTTGAACAAGTCAATTTCTTGTTGCATTTTATTATATTTTGTTGCATTTTGTTTAACTTTATTTCTTTATCTTATAATGAAAAAAGCAAGTGAGTACAATAATGCCACTTGCTTCTTTTATTATAAACTTGGATTTTGACATAGGTAAGTGTAATTCATTAACAAATTGCTTTGTACTTTATATTAATACACTACAAGCAAAATTTTACAGTGAAAATTAAGTATTATACTACCTACTAACAGTTGTAGACCAATTTCCATCAGTAGCATAGTTATTATTGGATAAGTATTTTATACCTTGAACATATACACAGTCATCATATACATTAACATGATATCCTTCTGAGTTTTCATAAATTGAAGGAGATGAAAAAATTGGACATACACCTAATTTTCCATAATCAGAAGAGTTTTCAAAGCTTAAGTGGGTATGCGCAGTAAACATTATAGCCTTAGGATGCCTGTTTAATACTTGTGAAAGATCATCTGTATTTGTTATACAATTTGAAGAATCTGACCCATCAACTGTATTATATGGTGGTTGATGACAAAATACAAAAGATAATCCACTGCCAATATGATTATCTAAATAATTTAATTGATAATCTGGGTTAAGATAAGCACAATCATTAGTACTTCCCCAGTCTATGCTATCAGTTCCCAAGAAAAAAAACGGAGTATTATTTACATGCTGCAAATCATATGCTTTATCTGTATCACGGCATGAATATGAAACATTCGATGCAGGACTTAGTTTAACTTGGATTGCACGTGTTTGAGTTACAAATTGGCTAATGCACCAATTATAATCACTTGGATCTGAAGAATAAGTACCTTGCTTTTTAAATTCATGGTTACCTAAATTAAAATAAATATAAGGAAGTCTTTTTCCTGAACTGTTAGCATTGTTTACAATGTTAGCTAGTGTAGAGTAAGATGAGTCATAATAATTGTCAACTACATCTCCATTTATTACTATACACTTATCATTGGGAAAATTATTTTTTATACAATTTAAGGCCCTAGCTGTGTTTGTCATAGCTTGTTGGGTGTGTGAAGAATTATCATTAATTCCTATATGTGTATCTGAAATCACACTAAAGCCATATTGCAAAGTATGGGCCGATGCAGAAACTGCTGTTCCCGCAATTAATGATATAGTAGTAATAGTTGTCACTAAAAGATTTAGTAAAATTTTCGATTTTTTCACTGTTTAATCCATCTCCCTTTTTTTAGATTTACAAACATAATTATACATTAATTGAATAATCATGTAAACAATATATTTTACAAATATTTTCTAAATATAAACAGCCTATTTCATACTTTACAGTTGACATAAAGTAACTCCACCTTCTCTGTACTCTGCATTAAATTCCGTAGGCACTAAAATTTTTCCTTGAACTACCGTGGGAGCTAAGGAATAATGCTGAAGAAACAGTTAATGGCATCTAAAAAAAGGGGCTGTCGTACTAAAAATTGTCAAATCATAATTTCTAAAGATTGCAAACTAACGCATAACGAAAGAATTTGCTGACCGAAGGTAGCAAATAGTGAAAGCTTTGACGATGCAACGCACGTCGAAAGTAAACCTACACGTGGTTTGGGCGTTTAGCCCATTATCCTTCTTAAATTAAATAAAAGCACTTTCTATAATATTTACCTCCGGTAAACAGTAAAGGTTGCTTTTCCTCCATTACATTACCGAAAATCTTCTAATATAGGTTTAAACAAAGCACATTAAATTATTTTTCGTGGTAAAATGGACTACAAAAATTCACGCCTAAAATTCCGTAGGAACGGAGGAATTTTTTCCTTGCACCTCCGTGGAGGGGCGAATGAGCAATGCTGAAGGAACGATTTAAAAAGATTCTAATAAATCTTAGCAAAAAAACATAAAATGCTTAGATATTTCAATTGTCTGAGTATCTTTTCCGCGAGTTATTGAAATATCTTAGTATTTTATGTTTTTTTACTTTAGATTTATAGAATTTTTTTAACGTGACGAAGCATTGCTCATTCGCTATCTCTTTATTTCTAGATCTACAGACGCATTTGGTAAAAGCTTTCCGTCATTATCATCTATAGATATTTCTACAGGTATATAAGAATCATCATCTGAACCAGAACTAGAATCCGAACCTATACTAGCACTGCTACTGCTAATAACACTCTTTCCAACATATGTTACCTTTCCTTTGTAGGATTTACCAGAGTATGCTTGTGATGTTATTGTAACGCTTTGTCCTTCTTTTATATCATTTATATTTTCTTCAGGTGCCTTTGCTACAACTTGTATATTCTTTAAGTCCTCGAGCTTTACTATTTTAACTTGAGAATTTAGAGTATCACCCTTTGAATATCCTATATTTGTAACAACTGCATCATCCATATCGCATATTATGTTGTTTCCACTTATATAACTTTGGCTTAATTTATTTTTAGTGGCATTAAGTTCATCAGTTAAACCATCTATAGTTTTTTGCTCTAACTTTTTTTGATCATCATCAGTTATTTTGTCTTTCTTTAAATTTTCTACATCTATTTGATTTTGTTCCTTATTGACATATGCATTAAAATCATTTAAATTAAGTGCAAGTAATTTATCGCCCTTTTTAACCTCTTGTCCCTCTTTTACAAATACATCTGAGACTCCAACAGAAACATCCATAGGAACACCTAGTGATATACTTTCAACATTCTTTGACCTTACATTTCCAGTTATTTGAATAGCGTTTGGATCTTTTTTAGTTTTATTGTTATTTGCAGTTGATGAACTTCCTCCACATCCAACGCTTAAAGCCATAATTCCTGCAAGAACAGCCGCTATCATAATTCTATTTTTTTTCATATCATATTCCTCTTTTCATCATTATTTTTTAGACTAGCATATCTTTTTTAGTAAACCAAAGGTGTGCCAAAACATAACTTATAACACCTGTAATTACGTTAACTGCAATTCCTAGTGTAAGCGAAATATCAGGATTTCTTATCATCTGTGATAACTCACCCGTAAGCATTAATCCTGGCGATGAATAAGTATTTATAATATATGGTGCTATTTGCCTAATTGGAACATCTCCAGAACTGCTTCCATCTCCAGAACTTATTTTAATTATCATAAAGCTTAAAATTACAGCGACCACTATTCCAGCTGTCATTGATATAGTATTGCTACCGGCAACCGCTGACACAAGTATGCATATAGATGTAAATGCAACTATAAAAAGTAGCTGCAACAAAAGCATTTCCAAAATAAACTTCCATTGTGGAACAACATATGAACTTCCAAGTACAGCTTGAACATCATGCCAGCTTCCTGCTAAAATTTTATTTCCGTTAAATTCATATTTAGCTCCTATTGCTACTGGTGAATTAGCCCTTCCAAAACCTATAATAATACCCAGTATTATAAATGATATTATTTCCGAACCAATTATAGCTGCTATACTGGCAATTGACGCTGCAGAAAATTTTGAAAATAAAATTTTTCCCCTTGAACGCGGCTTTGTAAGAAGCATTTTCATAGTAGGTGGAGAAGTTTCAGAAGAAACAACATCAAGAACAATTATACATATTATTACTGGCAAAATAATAATTGATAAAATATTTATCATTTGTGTAAATACATCTATTGCCTTTACATTTGAACTGTCCGCTGCCTCAGTAATATTATTCTTAAGCGCATATTTCATTACCAATATATCTTTATTTACCTGCTCAATTTTTGTATTATCCCCCGCTAAATCAGCAGAATTTTTCTTTTTTTCATCATCTGCTATCTGACTATTTATCTGATCTTTAAAGCTAAGCTTTTTTAAATCCTCATCTTTATATGCTTTTCTTATATTATCCTTATATATATTTATAACCTGTTTTAACTGCTTTGCCTCATCAGCACTCTCATATGGCAGTGCAGATTTATACGTTGATATAAGTTTTTCATCCTCTACTATAGTTTGCATAGGTGTCTTATGCTGAGATTGATACTGAAGCAGTGAAAATAATACAGTTATAGCAGAAAATAATATCATCACAATTAGAACTTTTCTCTTTTTAAATATTTTTTGAAGTTCGTTTGTTATAAGATTATACAAACTTCTCCCTCCCTTCACAGCTTTATGCAAGCATGTCTCTTTTCGTAAACACAAGACTTGAGATAGCAAAGCATATCAAAGTATAAATTATAAGCACACCTACTCCCATACCTATCGTTACAGATGGGTTGTTTATCCTCTTTGCTAAATCCCCATATACAAGCATATCCGAAGATGCATAGGTCATTGGAAAATATGGGCTTACCTTTTGAAGCGCATCTGGTAATGCTCCTTGAAGTGACATTATGCCAACTATAGACATTACAAGTCCAATTCCCACGCTGCTTCCTATTGCTATTCCAGAATTTTTAATTAAAACTGAAATTAAAAAGCATATTGATACACAAGTTACTATAAATAATAAATCCATTCCTGTAACATACATAAAATATTTAGCATATGGAACTATTTGTGTAGACCCAACTACTGGTGACAGACCCATTTGATTGTTTTGAGTCATTACAGCTTTATCATATTGATATATTGTACCAACGCCTACTGGCGATGACATATTAGGAAATCCATCTTTAATGCCAAACACTATAAATAGCACTATTTGTGGTATTATTATCAAAAATACATTTGATGCAAAAATGGCTATAAACTTTGACAACAATATTTTAAATCTAGATACGGGCTTTGCTAAAAGCATCTTTATAGTTGCAGGAGAATACTCCGAACTTACTATGTCTCCAGTTACAACTGCAATTATCATAAAGACTATTATCATTTCAATAAAAGCCTTTGTATCAAGAAAAGCGTAAAATACGGTATCTCCAGTTTCATCATAAGGATTAACATTATTATCTAAGTAATATTGATCCTTTGAAACAGCAACAGTAGCATTTTCAATATCTTCGTTTTTACCTTTTGCATTTGCTTTTATAAGTGCCTCTTTATTTGTTCTTAAATCCTTGGTAACTCTTCTTGTCCATTCTAGATTTTTATCTGCTTCACTCTTCTTTAACTTTTTTAATCTAGCCTGTTCACTTGCTATTGTCTTTTTTAAATTTTTTCTTTCCTTCGCACCCATACTGCCACTCTGTAAGCTTTTCTTATCCGTCTTAATATTTGTTTTCGTCATTTCAATTTGCTTCTCTGGACTATTGTATTTTTTTTCATTTGAGTATTGCATAAATCCAATCAAAAACAAGATAACAGTAAATACAATAAAGGTTATCCAGAACTTCTTCTTTTTTATTATTTTATAAAGTTCATTACTTATCAGCCGCCACATCTTTTGCCTCCCCTCCTTCTACTATTTGCATAAATCTATCTTCAAGATTTTTATGTGTTTTATAAAATTCACTTACTTCTATATTTGCTTTCATAAGCTCACTGACTACCTTAGAAGATTTTCCTGTATCTAAAGATAGTGAAATTTTATCTTTATCATCTTTAACATCATATACAAAAGGAAGCTTAGTTAAAACTCCTATAGCCTCTACCATGTTAGGCGTTGCTATCACAAAATTCTCCTTAGCATCCTTTGTCTTTTTATCATTCAAGCTTTCAACAGATTTTATTTCTCCGCCATTAATAAACGCAACAGTATCACAAACCTGCTGTATTTCTGCGAGTATATGAGATGATATCATTACAGCTGATTTATTTTCTGTTGCCATTTGTCTTACTATTTTTCTAAAATCCATAATTCCAACAGGATCAAGTCCATTTGTTGGCTCATCTAAAATAAGGAGCTTCGGTTTTACTAAAAGTGCTTGACCAAGTCCCAAACGCTGTTTCATTCCAAGAGAATATTTTTTTACTTTGTCATTTATTCTATCTTTAAGTCCTATTATCTCTGCAACTTCATCTATTCTTTCTTTAGTTACATTTCCATACATTTTCGCATATTGAACTAAATTTTCTCTTCCAGTTAAAAATCCATACATATCAGGATTTTCTACTATACACCCTACATTTCCTAAAGCTTTTTCCTTTTCTTTTTGAATATCATGTCCCATAATTTTTATACTTCCAGAGTTTGGTGCAATAAGTCCAACGAGCATTCTTATAGTTGTGGTTTTACCAGCTCCATTAGGTCCTAGAAATCCAAAAATTTGCCCCTCTTTTATATCGAAGCTTATTCCTTTTATTATCTGCCTTTTACCTATGTGCTTTTTTACATCTTTAACCTCAAGCACAACTGCCATATTTATCCCTCCTTGATACTTATATCCAAAAATTCAATAAACATGAATATCTTATAATTATTAGTTTACTTCATAAATAACATATATACAACCTTACTTCCCTCCTAATGATAAGTCATATACTATAAAAAACTTTAAATAAAATATTAAGAATACATTAAGTTTCCACTACAAAATAGATGCAATTGTTATATATATAATATAACAATTGCATCTATTTTTAAAGCTATTATAGCACTATTTTTGTTACTTTTTTAAATTCACCAGTACCATGGAGGTTTTTTCATTGACTAAAACTCTATCTTCATGTACCATATCAAGCATTTCTATGCCTGCCTTTTCTTCCTTAACAACAACTGCCCACTCCGACTTTTTTAAATTAATCTCTTCATCTTGATTACTAGCATTTATAATTACAGCTATTTCCCTCCATTTATCACCATTAGCATTATTCAAAATAAAATATCCAATAACACTGTCCTTAGTATCAAAGAATTTTATGTTTTTCTGTATTTCAGCTTTAGTGAACATTCTAAAGGCTGGATGTTCTTTTCTCAATTTAATAAGCCCTTTGTAATATTCTACAACACTTTTATAATTATGCTTTCTCCACCAATCAATTCTATTTACCAAATCTGACGAATTAAAACTATTGGAAGCAAACCCTCCTCCATTTAATTTAGGTTTAGTTCCAAGCATTTCTTGACCACTTTGAATAAACGGAATTCCCTGAGAAGTTAAAACTATGAATGCAGCCATTTCATCCATTTTTATTTTTTCATGTTTTCCTATGTCGGGCTTCGTTAAATTTATTTTATCCCAAAGTGTATTGTTATCGTGACATGACACGTAATTTACTGTTTGAGTTGGCTCACTTGCCCATGGCTTAGATTTACAGGGTATTTTACTGTAATCCACACCATCATGCTCTACAGCTGCAACTATACTAAACTTAACCTGTTCCTTTAATTCAGCAATTGAATATGGAGTTTTACCATCACCTTTTAACCACTTAGAATTATAATTAATGAAGCCTCCAGCTTTCTCGTTAGATACACTGCCTCTAACTCCGTCCCTCATATCATCATTAAAAAAAGCTATTCTATTGTTAAGTTTTCTAGCATTCGTCTTTGTAGCTTTTTCATCATCACTTATTGTAACTTCGTTCCCTAGGTTCCATCCCTCTCCATATATTAATATACCTGGACTAATTTTATCTAAGGCTCTCCTTATTTCATTCATTGTATCTATATCATGCAGCCCCATAAGATCAAATCTAAAACCATCAACATGATATTCTTTAGCCCAATATGTTACAGCATCTATCATGTATTTCCTAAACATAAATCTTTCTGAAGCTGTGTCATTTTTGCACTGAGAATTGGCTATAACTTTACCATACTTGTCCTGACGATAATAGTAATTTGGAACGATATTATTAAAGGAAGAATGTTCATATTCATAAGTGTGACTAAATACACAATCCATTATTACAGCTATATTTTCATTATGAAATGCTTTAATCATTTGCTTCATTTCTTTTATCCTAACAGTTCCGGAATATGCATTAGTAGAATAACTTCCTTCCGGTACCAAGTAGTTTTTAGGATCATATCCCCAATTATATTGATTTGAATTAATTTTACTTTCATCAACACTTCCAAAATCAAAGGATGGAAGTATATGAACTGCATTTACTCCAAGTTCCTTAATATGATCTAATCCCGTAGCTTCCCCATACAAGTTTTTACTCGCATTTTCCGTTAAAGAAATAAATTTTCCTTTAACCTTTATGCCTGAATTTTCATCCATTGATATATCTCTAAAATGAAGTTCATAAATTATTGCATCTGTTTGATTTTTAATATATGGTCTTTTATCCTTATCCCAACCATCTGGATTAGTATCCAAAAGATTTACTACCATACCTCTAAGTCCATTTATTCCAACTGCTTTTGAATAAATATCCTGAGTTTCATTTGTTTTTCCATCAATGGTCACCTCATAAGTATAAAAAATACCTGCTAAGTTCCCCTTTTTAGTAAAACTCCAAACGCCATTATCTCCAAACTGCATTAATTTTTTTTCTATTAAATTACTACCTGTTCCTTCACTATAAAAATTTAGCACTACCTTTTCTGCCTTCGGTGACCAAACTTTAAATATAGTTTTTTCTTTAGAATAGATGGCACCTAGTTCCCCATCATAATTGTATTCGTCACCTAAACTATAACTATCCATTTTGTACCCTCCATCTAAGCAAATGCAATCGTTTGCACAAACGATTAAAAAAAATTGCACATTACGAAGTACAATTTTTTTTTATATCTATATTATATATTTTTAATATGAATAACTCAACAGCCCTAAAAAATTATTATTCCTATGCTTCTCCATCTACGCGCTTTACAGTTTTTCCAATACCTAAATATAAAATTACAAAGCACAGAACCGTAAATATAAAAGTAGCAATGTTATCAGCTGCAGTATTTAATCTAAAAAATGCATCTCCAACTATGTCACTTATAATAATCGTAAATACAACTGATGCAAATAATTTAAGTGCTAGAGAAAACTTAGGATATACATTTATATTTTGAGCATTTTCAATATTCTTCATATCATTAAGCTTTACCATTAATTTAAAAAATAAAATTGTAAATATAATTAATATCAATATTCTGTATATACAGTCCTTCCCATAAAAAATATTATAATATGGCAAAAGGTAAATTCCATTATTAGGATTGTCATATCCAATATTTATGCCATAGATATTTAAATACTCTGCTAAAATTCCTCTGCCTGTGCTCCACATAAATAGCACCATTCCACTAAAAAATGCTCCTACTATCTTATTGCCAAAGAACAAATCAACAAATAGCACAAAGGTTATAACAAATATATAAGTAAATATGCCCAAAATCATCCACATCAAAAAGTCAGTATAATTATTATAAATCTTCATCTTATTATAGTTCGTAAAATACATTATATTTAAAGCTATAAAATTTATAACAAGAGGCACCATAAAACATATAATACTTTCAAGCCATTTGCTAATTATGATTTCTTTCCTGCTGTATGGCATTGCAGTAATTATCTCCTGCTGACTATTTAAATTTTGCCTAAAACCAATAATAAATACTATAAATATAATTAATATTATGCTTACGTATGAATCAGTTTCTGAAAAATACTTTGGGAAACCAAAATTAATATATACATAGCTTTTTCCTCCTGGTATCTTTAAATTTTCTATATATTTAGAAAACATTTCAAAGCTAGAGGTTAAAAGAATAAATGTTACCAAAAGTATAACCCATTTTTCATAAATCCAATCTTTCCACAAAAGCTTCTTCACCTTATTCACCCCTATCGTATTTACTTAACTTAATTACTTTATCTATCTGAGAGTATGTAAAATAAGCCGCTGCAATAAAAATCATATTTAACAAAATAACGTAAATCGTTAATGACTGCTGCGCGTTAAGAAGTGCTGATAACCCTTTTGCTGCAAGTGTTCCTATACTTATAGAAGAAAACACCTTAAAGGCCACTTCTTTTTTAGGAGATATTTTAAGCTGTATACCCTCACCAATCCTTTCTCTTTTTACAAACAAAACAAATAGCATACATAAAATCGCTAAAATTATAATTAACCTCATGGTCGCCGGCAAAAAATTATAGCTTATAATACGCTGTTTCTTTTCGCTAAAATCACAATTTACTGGTAATCTTAAATAGTATCTAATAATCAAAGCATCAAATTTATAAATAGCATCTATGTGAGTAACATAGTGTATTAAATCTTCTATAGCCGATGGCAAAATTAAAATAGAAGCTGCTAAAACAGTTCCAAAGATTCCATTTTTGCAAAAACACTGTACATATACAAATAAAAAATACAGAACAGAATATATAAAAAAATATATAACTAGATACCATATAATATACTGAAATTTCATTATCCTGCTTAAATAATTTATATTGCCTTCATACACAATAGTGTTTATTATAAAACCTATAAGACAGGATAAAAATATAATAAATTCCCCTACTACTAATTTAGAAACTATTCTCTGCCCTATATTAAATGGCATATAGGTAATCAAATTTTTTGTACTCTCTCTTCTGTCATTATTCATAATTAAATATGCCATAAAAATAATAAGTAATATGGTTAAATAATTATAAAAATTTGCATAAAAAATTTCCCAATAACCATAAAAAATATCTGCATTCCCCCGCTTTCCAAATTCTATCAAATCAGAAATTTCAAAAGCTCGTGAGCTAAATAAAATAAGAGGAATTAAAAACCAATACACCGCCTTCCATTCTTTATAAATAAGTGCTTCATTTAAGTATTTGTTCATATTCAAGTCCACCTCCAACAGCATATATAAACATATCTTCAAGGCTCATTCCTATTTCTTCCTTAAATGAAATACCGCTGTCATCAAGCTTCTTTTTAAAGACTTCATCATATTTATTTGTTATTATGTTATACACTCTTCCTACTTTTTCAACCTTTATTACGCCCTCCCACTTTTCAATATCCTCAGGAGCTTTTTCCTTAAATACAGTTTGAATTTTTCTTATGGTTTTTTTCATTTCATCCACAGAATTCATGTATTTTATTTCTCCATTAAACAGGATACCAACGCTGTCACACATTCTTTCAAGGTTATTTAAATTATGAGAAGATATAATTACAGTGGTTTCCCTCTCTGCAACTTCCTCCAGTATTATATTTATAACCTGCTTTTTAGCAATAGGGTCTAAGCCTCCTGTTGGCTCATCAAGCACAAGTAGCTCTGGTCTTATACTTAAATTTAGCATTAAAGCTAGTTTCATTTTCATTCCCTTAGATAGTCTTCTAACCAAAGTATCCGTTGGAATCTTTAATATTTTATTTAAACTTTCAAATCTATCCATATCAAACTTTTCATAAGTCATAGAGTAAAACTTTATTAAACCCTTTATATTAAAATAACTAAAAAAATCATTTTGGTCGGCAACATATCCTATATGCTTTTTTATTTCTGGATTATCAAAAATCTGTTGTCCTGAAAAACTTATCTCCCCACCATTTGCTTTATATATACCCGTAAGACATTTTATGAGTGTTGTTTTTCCAGCTCCATTAGGTCCAATAAGTCCAAAAATAGTTCCCTTTGGCACTTCTATATTTACATTTTTAAGAACTTCTTTTTTTCCAAGCTTTTTACTCAAATTTTTTATAGTTATCACAAGCTTTCCCCCCCCCCTATTTTTTTGAATAGTTTTCGTCAAAACTTTCGCTGCTAATGTTGTCATAAGCATCATTTATCAGTTCTATCATTTTTTCCTTTGAAAGCCCTATATATTTGGCCTCAACTATTATCTTTTTTATGTTGTCTTTTAAATTTTCCATTCTTTCCTCCTCCATAACAGGCTTATACTGAGATGTTACATAGGTTCCTCTTCCCCTTATTGTCTCTATAACCTTTAACCTTTCAAGCTCGCTGTAAGCTCTACTTATAGTATTAGGATTTGCTGTAATCATTGAAGACATTTCTCTAACAGATGGAAGTTTATCTCCTGCTTGAAGTATTCCCTTTAATATTTCTTCCTTAACTTGATCCACAATTTGCTGATATATAGGAGTGCTGCTTTTATTATCTATATTAATCAAGGATTTCCCTCCTTTAGTGTATTAAGTGTATTAATTCAACTAGTACACTTATAATATAATACTAGCTTATTAAATTGTCAATTCCTTCTAATAAAAAAACAATACGAAAATTTAATTGGTTGCAAATATTCACACCTAAAATTCCGTAGGCACGGAGGAATTTTTTCCTTGCACTACCGTGGGCGCAAAATAACAATGCTGAAGGAACGATTTAAAAAAAATCCAATAAATCTTGGTGAAAAAATCGTAAGATCCTTAGATATTTCAATTGTCTGAGCCTTCTCCCAGCGAGTTATTGAAATATCTTAGGATTTTACGATTTTTTCACCTTAGATTTATGGATTTTTTTTAATGTGACGAAGCATTGTTATTTTACAGTTCTGTCATATAGAAAGTCATTTCCCTTGTACTAGGATTAAATTTTCCTTCTAATTTAGCCCATGCTTTAGCTGTTTCGTCGTAGTAGTACATTGAAGGACCATTTACATCTATTCCTTTTAATTCATCGGCTGTAAACTTCATTGTCACTTTAATCTTCTCATTATTAGCAAGCTTATGGATATTTTTTATATAGTTGTTGTTTGCATCAAATAATTCAATGCTTAGCAATAATGGATTTCCCACCTGCTTCAAACCCTTAGGCAAATTACCAAATTTATTTGATATATTTGCTGCTGTGTCACTTTGTTCTATAACTTTAATATAGCTTGTTCCGTCAGTTGAATCAATTGCTCCTGCTGGTATTGATATTTCCGCTCCATCGCTATTTATCACTAATGTGTTATCTCTGCTTGTTAAGTAATCAGAAGAAATTTTAGTTTCAGCCCCATTACTAGTTGCTGTAGGCTTGAAATTATACGTGTTTCCGCTTGTATATTTTGCTGTTACTACTAAATCTCCCGTTACCTTATCAAAAGCTTTATCCCAGCCTGCAAAAACATAACCTGTTCTTGTTGGTGCTGCTGGCGCTGTTGCACTTCCACCATAATTTACTGCTTGTGGTGTTCCTATTACAGTACCATCATAATTCTTAAAAGTTACTGTGTAGCTTGTAACTACTGGTGTTGTATTACCCGTGCTTGGAGTTGGTGTTGAAGCCTTATTCATAATAGCGAAATTCGTAAAATGTGGTGTATAGAAGGTAAATTCCATTGTATTAGTATTAAAGCTTCCTCCTAATTCCACCCATGTTCTACTTGTTTCATCATAATAATACATCGAAAGCTTGCTTGTATCTAAACCTGCTATCTGTGCTGATGTAAGTTTTATTGTTACTTTAACCCTTTGGTTATTAGAAAATTGATGAATATCTTGTATTAAAGCATCACTTGCATCGAACAACCCAACATTTAACCTTATTGGATTACCTACCATTTTTGCAACACCATTAGGTAAATTACCAAATAAGCCTTGTACAGTATTTGTCTCTGGAGTTACAACTTTTTCTGTAACCTTAATATGATCTGCTCCATTAACTAAATCAATTGCACTTGATGGTATTGCTAAGCTTGCTGCTGCACTATTTATTACTAATGTATTATCTCTACTCTTTAAATAATCGGTAGATATTTTTGTCTCATCGTCACCATTAGATGTAGTAGGTTGGAAAGGATATGTATTTCCACTTGTGTATTTTGCTGTTACTACTAAATCTCCTGTTACATCATTGTAGCTCTTGTCCCATCCTGCAAAAACATAGCCTGTTCTCGTTGGTGCTGCTGGTGCTGCCGCACTTTCTCCATAATTTACTGTCTGTGGTTCCCCTATTGTCTTTCCGTCGTAATCTTTGAAGGTTACTGTATAACTTCTTGTAGTTGTATCTGATATTGTTATGCTTAACTTTTGTGCATTTCCTTTGCTAAAATTAAACATAAGGTCTTGTGTTCCTGTAGCTAACTTAGCTAAGTAACCCTTGCTTATTGTTACTACATCACCATTTACAGTATAGTCTACTCCATTTATTAAATCATAATCACTATTATTTATACCTGTTAATGTATTTCCATCTAATATCATAGTTGCACTTAAATCTGTACCACTTAATGATACTGTCATTGCTAAACTTTCTGTGCCAAAGTTAAATACCAAGTTTACTGTTCCTGTACCTACTTTTGTTAAGAAACCTCTTTTTATAGTTACTGTACTTCCATTTACTACATAATCTGTTCCATTAACTAGTGTGTTTCCCTCATTTGTAATGCTTGTTAGTGACTTCCCATTTAATGACATAGTCAAATCTACACCCATATCACCTACCAGCATTGCCACATCTAAATTTTTTATGTTTCCTTTATCATCATAAAATGCTAGTTCCGCTGATTGTGAGCTTAAATTTGCTAGGTCACTCTTTTTTATTGTTACTGTATTTCCTCTAAATTCATGAGATAAATAGTTTGCGCCGTTTCTCATTGAAATACTCTCTAACTTATATTTACTTAGGCCCATAGAAACATTTACATCTGCTTGATTTGCTGTATTCTTATCAAAGCTTGCTGTTATTGGGCTTATACTTGACCCTACTTGAACAATACAACCATCATTTACAGCGCTAGATTTACCCCACTTAGTAACCTTATAATTCCCTGTTGTTACCTCTACTGCTTCTATATACTTACCATTTGCCACTGCTATTTCCTGTACATTGGTATTTGCAAGCTCTATCCAGCCATCACCTGGTTCAATTTCTTCTCCTACATTTAATGCTGTCGGCTCTGAATCCACTATTTTGTAGCATATCACATGATGACTATCATCAACTGCTGGTGTTACTGTCAAGGTTACTTTTCCTGATACTGCTGGTGTTTCTGCTTCTGCTGTTACTGTTAGTCCGCAGGCTGCTGATGGTGTTGTATCTGTTACTGCTACATTTAAGCTTTGTGAATCCCCTGCACTAAAGTTAAATACTAAATTTGCAGTTGCTCCTGCATCTAATGATGCCAAATAACTTTTGTTTATTGTTACTGTATTTTCATTTGCAGTGTAGTCTATCCCATTTATTAACGGAATCACTCCATTTACAATACTTGTTAATGTATTTCCATTCAGTGTCATATCTACGTTCACATCTGCTTGATTTGATGTGTTCTTATCAAAGCTTGCTGCATTTCTACTTAAGCTTGCTGAAACAACATAACCGTCATTTACAACATTAGATTTTCCCCACTTAACAACTTTATTATCAGCTGCTGTTACTTCTACTGCTTCTATATACTTACCATTTGGCGCTGTTATTTCCTGTGAATTTCCACCTATAAACTCTGTCCAGTCATTTAAATCTATGGTATCTCCTACATACAATTGTTGAGGCACTGTATCGTCTACTTTGTAGTATATTTTATCAGAACCTTCAACTATTCCTGATGATACACTTAGCATTACTTTATCTTGTTTTGCTGGTACCTCTGCTTCTGTTGTCACTGTTAGTCCACTTGCTGCTTGTGGCATTGATAATTTTCTTATTTCACTGTTAAAAGTATCAGCTATAAATACATTTCCAATGCTGTCTACTGCTACTGATCTTGGATAGCTTAATGTGGCATTAACAGCTGAACTATTGTCGAAACTAAAACCACTAACTCCTGTTCCTGCAATAGTAGTTATAATTCCTGCCCCATCTATCTTTCTTATTCTATTATTAGAATAATCTGCCACATACATATTTCCTTCATTGTCAATTGCTAGTCCTGTTGGTGATAATACTGCATTAGTTGCTAGATTTCCATCTCCGCTTAAACCACGACTTCCATTCCCTGCAATAGTAGTTATAATTCCTGCTCCGTCTATCTTTCTTATTCTACCATTACCATAATCCGCTATATATATGTTTCCATCTTTATCTAGGCATATTCCTCTTGGGCTATTTAGCATTGCATTAATTGCTGCCTCTCCGTCTCCTGCATATCCAGCTTGCGTTGTTCCGGCTATAGTACTAATATTTCCTGTTACAGCATCTATTTTTCTTATCCTGTTATTGCTAGTATCTACTATATATATTATTATCATTGTCTACAGCTACAGCACTAGGCTGATATAGCTTCGCATTAACAGCTAGGCCACCATCTCCACTATACCCTCCTGTAACATACCCATTTCCTGCAATAGTACTTATATTTCCTGTTACAGCATCCACTTTTCTTATAGCGTTATTATAAAAATCTGCTATATATAAATTACCCTCATTGTCTACAGCAACTCCGCTTGGATAATTTAGCTTTGCGTTAACAGCTGAACCGCCATCTCCGCCATAAGCTTGTGTGCCATTTCCTGCAATAGTACTTATATTTCCTGTTGCAGCATCTATTTTTCTTACCCTGTTATTATTAGTATCCGCTATATATATATTGTTTTGCTTATCAGTTGCTACTCCTTGTGGATAGTTCAAGGCAGCATTTATTGATGCACCATTATCTCCTCTATAGCCACCATACGGAGCATCTACTACTGAACCAGCAAACCTACTTATAATTCCAGTACTCACATCTATTTTTCTTATTAAACAATTACTAGGAACATACACATTGCCACTATGATCAAGAGCTAGTATAGACGGTCTACCTATATCTGCATTAATGGCAAGTCCATCATCGCCTCCATATGCATTTAAGCCAGTTCCACCAATAGTTGTTATTTTTTGAGTTGTTGCATCCACTTTTTTTATCTTGTTATTAACACAATCCGAAATATAAATATTTCCACTATCATCTATCTTTACTGAGTTTGGATTTTGTAAAGTTGCGCTAGTAGCTGGACCATCATTTCCAGTATCTCCAGCCGTTCCAGTTCCAGCAATAGTATAAATATTCCCTGTAGCTGCTGCTACTTTTCTTATTGAATGTCCATTTGAGTCAGCTATGTATATATTGAAATCTTTGTCCACAGCTACATCCATAACATTTTTGAAGGATGCACTAGTTGCCGGACCATTATCACCAGCTCTTGCATTAGTACCATTTCCTGCTACAGTGCTAATATTTCCTGTCTGTGCATCTATTTTTCTTACTCTATTATTAAAATTATCAGCAATATATATATTATCAGCCTTATCTATTGCTATTCCTATAGGATCACTAAATTGAGCATTAATTGCTGAAGTTCCGTCTCCTGCATATCCAGATTGGACTTTTCCAGCTATAGTACTAATATTTCCTGTAATTGCATCTATTTTTCTTACCTTGTTGCTTGACAAGCCTTCAGTAAAATAAATATTATTTTTGCTGTCTAATGCTATTCCTGATACCCCTGTTATTTGAGCGTTAATGGCCAGGCCGCCATCTCCAGTATCTCCACTAGTACCATTCCCTGCAATAGTAGTTATGTTTCCCGTTAAAGCGTCTACCTTTCTTATTCTGTAACTACCATTATCCGCTATATATGCATTTCCATCTCTGTCCATCGCCACTCCATTTAAAAGGAAAGATAGCTGTGCATTAGTAGCTAAACCATTATCTCCTGAGTATCCAGATTGAACCTGTTTTCCTACTATTCCCGCTACTCTTGTAATTGGCACATTAACAGGAGTTGTAGCTGCATGTACATTCTTATTAAAAGGCAGAATCAGTGACGAAGCTACAAAAAATAAATTCGTCATTAATGCTGTTACTTTTAAACTAACTCTACTTTTATTCATTAATTTACCTCCATTGTATTATAGTATATTTTATATTATATATACCAACACTCAACAAAAAATAAACAAAACCATAACTTATATGGTTTTGTCGTCTTTTATTTAATATTATCCTATTATTTTCCTCAAGCCTTTTAAAATTTCTTCGTTTATTTCATCGTCAAAATTTTTTTCAAAGTTTTTATATATCTTTTTAGCATTTATCATATCTCCCTTGTCCATATTTATTTTGATTAATCTTGAACAAGCTTTTTCTGATAGAGGATTAATTCTAAGTAGATATTTCAAAATCTTTTCAACTTCATCTCTTTGCTGTATATTCTCATAATATTGTGCTAAAAATATCCCCATATTTTCAAAACAATCGCTATAATAATCTTTTTCCTCATAGGCCCATGAATAATCCTCATTTTCAAAACAACCTCCACTATACTCAAAAAAGGCAGCTTTTATAGGTTCAATTTCAGCATTCTTCTTTCCAATTTCCTTTATGGCATTGCAAAAATTATTCAAATCACTTTCAGCATAATCAACATTTATGCTATATCCATTTTCTTTACGCAAAATAAAATTACTTATACCAAGTGCTTTTGTAGCTTTTCTAACATAATAACAGGTCGTATGAAAATTCTTTGCAGCCCTTTCCATTTCCATATCTGGCCAAAGCATATAAATAATTTTATCCTTTGATATTGGTTTACCTTGATAACTTAATAAAAGCCCTAACAGTTCCTTAGCTTTTTCTGTTCTAAATTCAATAGTGGTTTTCATATCCTTATTCTCACTAACTAAAAAATATTTAAAAATCTTAACATATAACTTTCTTGGTTTCTCTACTATTTTGACATTACTTTGTCTTAATAAAATTCTTTCAAGCTTTTGCTTTATACCCTCTAGTTGAACAGGCTTTAATAAATAACCAAGAGCATGAACCTCAAAAGCCTGCAGTGCATATTTATCATAGGCTGTAATAAAAATCACTTCTATTCTCGGATTTTTCTCCATTAATATTTCAGCCAGCATAAGTCCATTTATTTCAGGCATTTCAATATCTAAAAAAGCAACATCCGCATTGTCTACATTAATATTTTCTATGGCTTCCTTTGATTTTGTATATCCTTTTATATAGCTTAAGTATTCACTTTCCTTTAATAATCTCATGATTCTTAAAAGTCCTAATTCTTCATCATCTACAGCAATTGCCCTCATCTATTTTATTCCCCCTTAGCTGGTATTACTATTTTCACCGTTGTCTCTCTTCCTTCTTTGCTCCATATTTCTATCCCTCTACCATACAAGCTTTTTAATCTCATATTAATATTTTTTAACCCCACACTTTTGCTGGCCCTTTTTACATCTAATAATTGCTCTATCTTATCTTTAGAAATGCCCTTACCATTATCCCATACACTAATCACTATTTCTTTTTCTTTTTTTACTACAGATATTTTTATCAATCCTGTTTCATATTTTCCTCTAATTCCATGTATTACAGAATTCTCTACTAAAGGCTGTATTATTAAAGGTGGTATCATAATTCCACGACTAATCTTTAAATCATGCTCAATTTTAAGTTTATCTCCAAAACGAGCTTTTTCTAACTTTAAATATGTATCAACATACTCCATTTCTTTTTCTAATGGAATTAATTCTTCTAGATTCGCAAAGCTAAAGCTCGTCCTTAAATAGCTTGCAAAATCAACTATTACTTCACTTGCATATTTGGGTTTTATATAGCAAAGCTCTGCAATTGTGTTCAAAACATTAAATAAAAAATGAGGTTTTATCTGTGCCTGTAAGAAAGCCATTTCCATATTTAATGCCTTTGAAACCGCCTGCCTTAATTCTACTAAAGTTTTAACCCTAGCTAATAATTCATTATGTTCAAAAGGCTTCGTAAGAAAATCATTTGCACCTGCTTCAAAGGATAAAACTATGCTGCTTTGTTGATTACTTGCGGTTAACATAAGCACTGGCAAGTCATACATGGTTTTCTGTTCCCTTATTTTTCTACATACTTCATAGCCAGATATCTCGGGCATCATAACATCTAATATTACTAAAGAGTAATCGTTATTTACTTTAAGCTCTTCTAGTGCTTTAATACCACTATTTACAGGTGTAATATTGTACCCCTCAAGCTTTAAAGCATTTATTATAGAATATAAATTTAAAATATCATCATCTACTACAAGTATTCTATGCCCATTTTGTACTATCTTCTCTGGCAAAGACAATTTATCAGTATATTTAAATTGTAAGTTTATATTCTCTGTTTTTGGATAACTATCAGGCAAATTATTACTTACTGGCAAAGTGAAGATAAATTTTGAGCCTACACCTAATTCTGATTCTACTGTAATTTTCCCTCCATGAAGTTCAATTAATTGTTTTGTAATATAAAGTCCAAGTCCCGTTCCACCATGTTTGCGAGTTATAGAAGTATCGATTTGTTCAAAGGCCTCCCATATTTTTGATATTTTATCCTTTGATATACCTGCTCCAGTATCTTCTATTACTATTTTCACATAATCATTTTCTCTAGACGCACATATTCTAATGTATCCTTCCTCTGTAAACTTTACAGCATTCCCCATAAGATTATATATAATCTGCTTAAATCTATCTTCATCCGCCAATACGCAGGGGATATTTTCCGGAATTTCAATAAGTATTTTCACAGCCTTATTTCTATTTAAATAATTAAATACATTTACTATAGGGCTAATAATGTTATTTATATCAAGGCTCTTTTCATAAAGCTTTATATCTCTATTTTTAAGCTTTGATATATCCAATATATCATTTACTAAATTTAATAACCTCCTTCCACTTGACACTATAATAGACAAATCCTTTTCCTGCATTTCATTAATTGATCCATTCACACCTCTAATCATTGATTCTGTAATACTTATTATTCCACTTAACGGAGTTCTTAATTCATGAGAGGTGTTTGCCAAGAATTCGTCCTTTAACTTGTCAAATTTCAAAAGTCGTTCTTGCATTTCCTTTTCCTTTTTTAACGAAGAAGCTAGTTTGCTTGACAATTTTTCAGATTGTGTAAAAGCATCTGCAAACTTTCTTGAAAGAACAAATGATTCAAGCATAATGGATATAAAAATAGCAATTGGAGACATATCATCATTTATATGCAAAATAACGTTATTTTGAAATAACATATCATTAACAAAGCTTATTACTATTAATACACATGCTGCTGTTATAATTAATGAATTGTTTTTTTTCATTTTAAATGCTTTTATTGCTATCACTAAAGACACCAATATGCACATTGTATATGCAGCCTCAAATACATATACAAAACTGGTATATATATGTACAGGAAATACTATGAATATACCAATCTCAGCCATAGTAATAAGCTTAAGACCTTCAACCTTTTTTCTTGATATGTTATTTGGAAGCATTTCATTTACTATTACAAGAAATAATAATGGCAGTAAGCAATCAAAAAAATACTCCAAAAAAACAGTTTTTTCATAGCTAAGTATATTAAATTCTCCATAATTAAATAACCTTGCTGCTGCTATAATGCATATTAGTACAAATAGTAAATTTATTCGTTCCTTAGTCCTTAAGAGAAAAAAGTTAATATAATAAATAGCAAGAGCAATGAGAGCTCCAATTAAAAACATATCTTTCATCATAAGTGCCTCATTTTGTGAACTTATCCCATATGAAGTACCTAACTTGACAGGATACCACATTCCTCCTCTTGCATAGGAATAATTCGATACCTGTACAATTACATTAAATTCATGCTTTTGCGGTGTAAAGTTAGCTGTAACCGTCCTATACTGCGGAATAAAATCTCTAGCATTTGTTCCAACTTTTCCATTTGAAGCAATAAGCTTATTATCTATATATAACTTATAAGCAGCCGACATATTTCTTATTCTTACCGCCATGATTTTCTTATCATCAGGAACCTTTACCTTAAGCCTATATGTAGCATATCCGTATCCAGAAAGATTGTGTCCATTAACCTTGTAGTTATTCCATACACTCGGAACCTCTGCATATATATCAGGTTTCATACTTCCATTTTTTAAATCCTCATAAGTATAAAGCTTTTTCCAATAAAACTCCCACTTACCATTAAGATTAACAGTGCTAGCTTTATTAAAATTCCAGCTACTAAGATCCATCGCTCCATTCTTGTCCATATTTAGAAAGCTATAGCCATTTCCAAGGTTTGAAATAACTATTGTTACTGCTATTAAAATACATAATAATATTATTAATTGTAAAATATGAATATACTTTTTAAGCATATATTACTCTTTCTCCTATGTTTATTCGACTATAATTAAACATTAACATACCTTAAATAAAAAAGTAAATAAGTTTTTATAGGAATTGCCACGGGATAATACCAATGTGCTTGATTACATTATTCAATTTTTGTGTATAAAATAACCTATACTAAATCATAAGTCATTTGCCATTTTATAATTTTTCTTTAAACTCAAGAAATTTATTTATATTTAATTATAATATCGTTTATTTTTTAAATAAGTTTAAATATATGTATTATTTTAATGTCATTTTAATATTGCACTTATGTGAAAACTTATATAAAATTAGTACATGCTATAAAATAATATCAAAAGGAGTGGCAACGAATATGAATTTAGAAGAAAAAATAAGTAAAATATCACTACAATTAAAAAATGAAATAATCAATATAAGTGACTATATATTTAGCAATCCAGAATTGGGAGACAAGGAATTTTTATCTTCAAAGTACTTAGTAAATTTGCTTGAAGCAAATGGATTTAGAATACAATATCCTTACTTAGAAATTGAAACTGCCTTTAGAGCTGAATTTGGAGATAATGATGGACCAAAAATAGCTTTTCTTCCCGAATATGACGCTCTTCCAGGGTACGGTACCAATAAAGAGAATGCTCACGCATGTGGTCACAACTGGATTGCAGCAATTACAGTTGGAGCTGCCTTAGTTTTATCAAGATTAAAAGACAACTTTAAGGGTAAAATTGTAGTTATAGGAACACCCGCAGAGGAAACTGTTGGGAGAAAAGCTGATATGGTAAATAGAGGAGCCTTTCAAGATATTGATGCTGTTTTCCAAATGCATCTTAGTTCAGCCTCTTCATTAAATTCATGTTCCCTCGCAATGGATGCCTTTGAATTCAAGTTTAAGGGCAAAGCAAGTCATGCAGCTGCCGCACCTGATGAAGGTATAAATGCACTTGATGCTGTTAATTTAACCTTTGCAGGAATAAGTGCCCTACGCCAACAGTTAAAATCAGACGTGAGAATACACGGAATAATAACACAAGGTGGATATGCTCCAAATATAATACCAGATGAATGTGCCTGTAGATTTGAAGTAAGATCAGAAAAAAGAAGTTATCTTAACAAAGTCTCTGAGAGAGTAAAAAATTGTGCTAAAGGTGCAGCTCTTATGACAGGTGCAAAATTAGAAATTAGCAACTTTGAGAACTCTTTTGATGATTTAAGGGTAAATAAAGCTCTTATGGAAATATCCAAGAAAAACCTTGAGATATGTGGAATTAAAGATTTTGCAGAAATAAAAAATTCTTCTGGCTCTACTGACCTCGGAAATGTAAGTCATGTGTGTCCAACTATGTACGGAAACATAGGTGTTGGAGATGGCAAAACAAGCCCTCATGAAGAAAATTTTCTCGATTACGTAAACAGCGCTGAAGCTAAAGAAAAGGCAATTATGGTTGTGCAAGCTTTGTGCTGCTCTGCGATAGAACTTTATGAAAATCCTAAAATTCTAGAAGAAGCAAAAAAAGAATTAGCCGTATCCAGAATATAACTTGCAAAAAATAATCTCATTAATATAAAAATATACTACTTAACTAAAAAAAGTGGCAATATAAAATAAACCTTCATTTGCCACTTTTCATTAACGACTAAAATTTGTATTACTTTTAAAAGAATAGTTTAAAAATAATTAAAAATATCACTCCAGGGACGCCAAGCACCCCAGCTATAAGTGCAGTAACTATATTTATACCAATTTGCAAGCCAAAATAGCTTCCAAATATATTTACAATAAACAACAAAATGGCACCTAAAATACCGTTGATAATTAATTTTATCAACATTTTAAGTGGCCAGGCTAAAAGCTTAACCACAATTAAAATAACTATAATTGCAATAACAAAATAACCTATATATTCCACTCCTCATCCCCCCAATCATTTTAGATGAACAAGCTCGAAAATTAAAATTGTTAATATCACATTCCTCATGCTAAACTGGAAATTAAAACAACTCACAGTTCCCAATTAAGGATGATTTTCTCCGCTATCCCTGTTAAAAACCTAAAACTTAACAGCTGCACATGTTATAAAATATAGCATTCAGCATAGCTGATACTATTAAGTTGTAAGATTTGTCTAAGGAAAGCGAAAGGTAAATCATCCTTAATTGTGCATTGAGTTAACTTCCAGTTTGCCAGAATGAATTTGATATTAGCAATTCTTCCATGTTTTCTATCTACTTCGTAAGCGTTTAATTAGAGTTTGCTTCTTTTAAACATTCATCGTAGCCACTCATCTTAATATCCATTTTTTTTGCTTGCATAAGTAAATACATATATCTAGATTTAGCCGCAGCTTCTTTATATATAGCATAGTCTATAAGCTTTGGATCACTTACCACATCAAAATATTCTGAGCATTGTTTCCATTCATGCCTGGCCTCTTCTATAGCTAAAAGTAATTTTTTCTGCTCTATACTTAAACTGCTTTTCTTACCAGGTACTTTTTTATTCATATAAAAAACCTCCCAATTTATATCCTATTAAAATTATAGACATAAATTGGGAATAGTATTCCTATAGTTTATCTAAATTTCTCTTCTTCCTTCAAGAGCCTTAGATAAAGTTATTTCATCAGCATACTCTAAATCACCGCCAACTGGTATGCCGTGAGCAATTCTAGTAACTTTAACTCCAAGTGGCTTCAAAATTTTTGATATGTACATGGCAGTAGCCTCACCATCTACATTAGGATTTGTTGCTACTATCACTTCTTTTATGCTTCCATTCATTCTGCTTATAAGCTCTCTTAACCTTATAGAATCAGGACCCTTTCCAGACATTGGAGATATAGCACCATGAAGAACATGGTAAACTCCGTTGTACTCCCTTACCTTTTCCATTGCAATTACATCCCTAGGCTCTTCTACAACGCACACTGTACTCTTATCCCTATTAGGATTCGAGCAAATGGCACAGGGATCCGTATCCGTATAATTGCCACACACAGAACAGTACTTAATGGTTCCTCTTGCTTTTACAAGAGCATTGGCAAATTCATCTACTTCGTCTCTAGGCAAGTTCAAAACATAGAGAGTAAGCCTCTGAGCAGTCTTATATCCTATTCCGGGAAGCTTTGCAAATTCTTCTATTAATTTTTCGATCGCTACAGGATAAAGTTCCATAATGCCACTTCCCTTTCAAATTAAAGATTTATCCGACGCAAGGAGGATAAATCCACCCTAACTATCAATTACCCTCTGACAACTGCTTAAAACATTCCTGGTAAATTCATTCCACCTGTTAATTTTTTCATTTCTCCTGAAGTTTCTTCTTCTGCTTTATTAAGAGCTTCGTTGCATGCACTTAATATTAAATCTTGAAGCATTTCTACATCATCAGGATCAACAACCTCTGGTTTTATTTTTATATCTGTAATAACTTTCTTTCCGTTAACAGTTGCACTTACAGCGCCGCCTCCAACTGTAGCTGTAAATTCTTTATTTTCAAGATCTTTTTGCATATCTTCCATTTGCTTTTGAAACTTTTGTGCCTGCTTTATAAGATTATTCATGTTTCCTCCGCCCATTCCTGGGAATCCACCTTTTGCCATAATTAAAAAAACCTCCTATATTAACCTCAATTATTTTTGTATCAATATTTTATATTTTAACATTTACAAGTTCATTCATCAATAATATCAACATTATCTTCACCAAAAGTTTTCTTTATTATGTCTTCTGCATCTTCAGAACTCAAACTTTTATTGTTTCCATCGCTTTGAACGGAATATACAACTTTAACCTTTCCGTGCAGTAAACTAGAAAAAACCTCTTCTACCTTTTTATTATTTTGAACCTTTTCAAGATGCTGCTTGCTAAAATTATACTGCTTATCAAACATCACTTCTATGATACCATTGTTACATGAAGCCGGATTGCCATTACTTAAATGCGCACCCATAACCATATTTCTATTTGCCCTAAACATTTCTATTGCATCTCTCCAGATTTTTTTAACATCATCTAAGGTAACATCTGTGTTTACTGGAAGATCTTCATCACCATCATTAGCTTCAATAGGGGCCTGTATCTCACTACTAATTTTATTTTGAGCTTTGGCTACTGGTTGCTTTTCATGACTTGTGTTGTTACTATTTATTACAATATTTCCACTCTTTATTATTCTTTCAAGTTTATTTAATCTTGCCAATATGATTTCATTAGATGTATCATATTCAATTTTACACATTTTTATTATAGCAAGTTCAAGATATATCCTGCTGTTGCTGCTTTTTCTTGCCTGCTCGTCTGCTTCCTGAAGTATACCTATGTATCGCATAGTTTCCTCTATTCTTATTTTCTTAGACTGCGCCTTAACTATTTCTAAGTTTTCAGAAGACATATCTAAAACCTCTTCTGGATTTTTGCTTACCTTAATCATCATTAAGTTTCTTACATGAGCTATTAAATCCTTTATAAAAATTCCTATTTCTTTGCCCGAAAAAACAATTTCATCTATAGTTCGTATACACGCCTCAACATTCTTATCTATAACACAATCCATAAGCTTAAATATATATTCATTAGTAACAAGTCCAAGCATATCCAGTACTTTTTCATACTCAACCTTTCCATTTCCTACTGAAATTGCTTGGTCAAGAATGCTTACTGCGTCACGAGCTGCTCCGTCAGACATCCTCGCTATAAGATTAAGACTCTTATCATCTGAAAATACTCCTTGAGCTGTAACTATTTCTCTAAGTCTACTAACCATTGCTTCTTTTCTTATTCTTTTAAAATCAAATCTTTGACATCTCGATAGAATAGTTATAGGAAGCTTATGTGGGTCTGTAGTTGCAAGTATGAATACAACATTTTTAGGTGGCTCTTCAAGAGTTTTTAAAAAAGCATTAACTGCACCCTGTGAAAGCATGTGAACTTCATCTATTATATAAACTTTATATTTAGCTTCGTGGGGTGGATATTGAACATCATCTATTATATTTCTTATATCATCTACACTGTTATTTGATGCCGCATCGAGTTCTGTAACATCTATAGCTATACCATCATTTATTTTTTTACACATCTCGCACTCATTACATGGTTCCCCATCTTTAGGATTAAGACAATTTACTGCTTTTGATAAAATTTTTGCTGTAGTAGTCTTTCCCGTTCCTCTAGTTCCACAAAGTAAATACGCATGTGCTATTCTACCATTCTTAACCTGATTTCTTAATGTAACAGTAACATGTTCCTGACCTACAACTTCCTTAAAACTTTTTGGTCTCCATTCCCTGTATAAAGCAGTATATGCCACATTTCCACCCTCTATCTGTATTATATAATTTAACTGCATAAAGTTTTAAAATGCACTTATCAAAATTTTTCAAGTTGTTTATCTATAGTGAAAATACTGCGAAACTTAAACTATTTATGTTCCAAAATACCAATTTTCAAGGGATTATAGTGCATAAGTAGTTTGTAGCGGAGCTAGTTTCACTATACATTTCTTAAGTTTATAATACTACAAAAAAAGATGCCTAGTAAAGCATCTTATGTTATATACAATAAAATTCAATTATTAAATGCTGTGCACCTCGAACTCGACATTGACTTATGAGCGTTACCTTTAAAGTTGGCTCAAATCAGGTTAATCCACGGCACACGGAAAGTTTCACTTACCGCTGCTTCCTTCCGGATCTGACGGGGTTCATGATTTTCCGTTGCGTGGGACCCGATTATCAACACCAACATTTAAAGGGCAGACCCCACAAATCAAAGCCTTATTCAAGGAATTAGACCCTGCTATAGCGGATTGCAGGTACAAGGCACCGCTAACTCCCCGTTTAGCACAGCAAAGATTAAATGGCGGAGAAAGAGGGATTCGAACCCTCGGTAGAGTTTCCCCTACACACGCGTTCCAGGCGTGCTCCTTAAACCACTCGGACATCTCTCCATATATGATTTAATTTCTACATATTATATTTTTGCAGAACAATGATATTATACTATTAAAAGAATATAATTTCAACTACAATAACAACTTTTTATATGGAAGGTATACCATATCTATGAAAAGGAAACATGTAAAATTTATTTATTCCTAAAATAAAAATAGGCTCCTACGCTCAGAGCCCATTAGCAAAAACAGTTAAGGTATAGTTTAATAGAATTCATTTTACGCTTTTAACCACAAATGTAATATCTTTATAAACTCTCATAATAACCCATAAATTCTCATAATTTTTAATAGTTTTAATTTCTCTCATAAACTTTAAACACCATAAATTCTCAATTTTAAATGAATTATCTAATTTCAACTATGCCCTTTATTATATAGTATCATCTTTTTATAATATTTTCAAGTATCTTGTTTAATATAGTTTAAACTATAATTAAATATTATTAGATAAAAATAAATTTATTTTTCATCTATTATGTATATAATATAAATGAGGAGGGATTTTAATGAAATATGAAATTAAAGGAGACAGTTTACCTGTTGTAATATGTAAACTTAATCCTGGTGAAACTCTTATATCTGAATCTGGTGCTATGGGATGGATGAGCGATAATATAAAAATGGATACGAATATGAAAGGTGGCTTTTTAGGAGGCTTCTCAAGAACAATTTCCGGTGAATCAATATTTCTTAATACATTTACCTGCCAAAAAGATATGGGTATGGTGGCTTTCCCTTCATCATTTCCTGGCAAAATAATCGAAAGAAACTTAATGTCAGGTGAAAGTATAATATGTCAGAAAAAAAGTTTTCTTGCTGCCGAGGCTTCAGTCAAATTAAGCATATTTTTAAAGAAAAAATTATCTACAGGGCTATTTGGAGGAGAAGGATTTATACTTGAAAAGATAACTGGCCCCGGAATAGTATTTCTAGAATTCGATGGTCATGTAGAAGAATACTCCCTTTTAAACAATGAGACTCTCAAAGTTGATACTGGCCACGTTGCAATGTTTGATTCTTCAGTAACCTTTGATATTTCCATGGTTAAAGGTATCAAGAATATGCTTTTTGGTGGAGAAGGATTATTTTTATCATCTTTAAGAGGCCCTGGAAAAGTATATCTTCAAACAATGCCTATCGAAAATCTCGCTGCTAAAATCGGACAATTTTATAATTTTAGAGATAATAAATAAAAGTTAGTGACAAATTAAGCTTAGTTTTATTTGTTTTGCTGCTAAAAACCTTTTAACCTAATTTTTTAGTTCTCCCACTGAAAATTTATTATAAGTTATAGGCTACTAGCATAAAATAATATTAACAATGCAAAAGACATATTAAATTTAATACTTCTTCAGCATTTTTTATATTATTTCTGACTAATACAATAATCTAACAAGTTTTCAACATTAATTATGCCTATAACTTTATTGTTTTCCAGCACAGGCATAGAAACTATGTCATTTTCTCTTAATCTTTTAGCTACAGTTAAAATTTCTTCGTCTGCTTGTGCACTTATTACTGACTTTGCCATAACCCATTCAACAGGACAACTATCATAATGCCCCGGTGTTACCATAAACCTATATATATCTGCCTTAACAACCATTCCCACTAGATTATCTGTTTCATCTATTACTGGCATTCCATTGATATGAAATCTATTCATTAATTCTAATGCATAGTTTATGGTATCGTTTTCTTTTATGACATGCCTCTCTTTTTCCATAATACTTCCTATGTTCACAATATCGCCCCCGTATATAAAATTATTTCATAGCTTGATTATTAATATTTTACCATAAAAATATGTCTATATAAAAGCATCTTTATACAAAATTTGCGATTACAAGATAACCTTTCAACTATATACATCATACTTATCCTTTTTATTTGTATATATCACATAATTAAAATAATAACAGCACAGTTCCCAATATAATCATCAATAGTCCACAAAATGCCTTCTTAGAAAGCCTTTCTTTAAGGAAAATACGTGAAAATATAATTGAAACGACAATACTTAGTTTATCAATAGGCACTACTATACTAGCCTTACCAATTTGAAGTGCATGATAATAACAAAGCCAGGAGAGACCAGTTGCAAGACCGGAAAGCGCTATAAATACCATGCTTTTCCTATCGATATGCTTTATCATGACATGTTTTTTCTGAATAAAAACAATTATCCATGCCATGATAAGCACTACAATAGTACGAATTGCTGTGCCTAAGTTTGATTCTACACCTTGTATTCCTATCTTGCCAAGTATGGAAGTTAGTGCAGCAAATACAGCAGAAAGAATTGCATAAAAAAGCCATAGCTTACTTTTAACATCATGTGATTCCGACATCTTTTTTTGTATCATAAGATAAGTCCCTATAGCAAAAACAATAACACCCAGAGCCATAAATAAAGTAGGAGTTTCCCCTAAAAACAAAAAAGCCAAAATAATAGTTAAAACTGCACTGCTTTTATCAATAGGAGTAATTTTATTCACATCGCCAAGTTGTAAAGCTTTGAAATAACATAGCCAAGATGCACCAGTAGCACACCCAGATAAAATTAAGAATATAAGTGTATACATTGAAATAGAATTAATTTTGTTCTCTGAACCCACAATAAAAACCATTAACCATGAAAATATAATCACAATAATTGTACGAAGTGCTGTAGCTAAGTTAGAATCCGTATCTTTTATTCCAATCTTAGCTAAGATAGCTGTCATGCCTGCAAATAACGCTGAACCTAAAGCATATAAAATCCACATTTTATCTCTCCCTTAAACCCCAAAAAATCTTAAACTCCAATTTTTCAACTTCTCGCTGCTGCTTGTAGCTAATACGAAGCGATGCATTTTGTGGAATAGTAATGTCTTTCTCAATATCATTTAGTACAATCTTAATATTATTATCATGCTTCTTTATAGCAGCTATAGCCTCTTCAATTTTGTTAAATAAAACTGAAGACTCTCCAACAATATCTTTAGAAACCATATATAATTCATTTTGATTTATGTAATTAGTTGAATCTCCAGCTGCAATCCATTTAATTAGAGCCTCCTTACTAAATCTCCATTCACGTCCAATTTTTCTAGCCGGAACATGTTCTTCCCTAAGCAATTTAATAAGGGTTTTCTCACTTACTCCTAAAAATTCAATTGCCTGTTCAAGATTTAAAATATCATCATTCATAAAATAATACCCCTTCCAATTTTAAGAATATTATACTTCAAAACATTATTTAATACAACTTTAAATGTATTAAGTTATAATTTAGCGGTATATAGCATACTTCTTACATTACATATGCTTATTACAAGTTAAAGTATTGACAATAGTGTTTAGTACCTATATACTTTTCTTATGATGAATATTAATAAAGAACGCAAAAAGAAAATAAGTTATACTCTGTTAAGGGTAATTAGCAAATTTGATGAGATTGACAAAAAGTCTCGTTACTATGGAACAGATACACCTTTATTTAGTGCTGAAATTCATATGCTAACAATAATAAAAGAAAATGAGGGTATCCACGTAACGGGAATAGCTGATAAATTAGGCGTAACGAAAGGAGCTGTATCCCAAATAGTAAATAAGCTTAATAAAAAGGGCTTAATAAAAAAAGAGACTGATTTACATAATCAATCTAAATTAACGCTTAGTTTAACTCCAAAGGGTGAAATTGCACAGCTTAATCATGAAGAATTTCACAACAAATTTGATGTACTAATTAAAAATATTTTAAAAGATGCTTCTGAAGAAAATATAAAATTTTTAAAGGATTTTCTAAATTCTTTTGAAGCTCAGCTAGAAAATTTCGAATCAGATTTTGATAAATAATTTTTTTATTGCAAGTGTATATATGCTAAACTCATGCTTTATATAATTTCAAATAATGCTTTTATAGATAAACCTCTTCAACTATTGAAATTTATGTGCACCATAATGCCCATAAAACGGCATTTTAGTACAAATAAATTTCAAGGTTCAAGGTGTTTTATCTTTAATATAATTTTTTACGCAAAGAGTATAGCATCTAAACTCATTATGTATTTAAACTATAGGAGGTTATAAAACAATGGATTCAAAGGAGAAAAAAATCAAATTAATCAGTGAAGGGAATATTACTAAATCATTATTTTCACTGGGCATTCCTGTTATTCTTGGTATGTTTATCACTTCACTTTATAACGTTGTAGATGCAATTTTTGTTGGTGGACTAGGTACCCGTCAAATGGGAGCTGTATCAATCTCATACCCAATTTTACAGCTAATCATAGGATTAGGTCTTACCTTTGGAAGTGGTTCTGCATCTTATATATCAAGACTTTTAGGTCAAAAAAAGAACAAAGAAGCAGACGAGACAGCTTCAACAGCATTAGTTTCTAGTATAGTCGTTGGAATCATAATTATAGCTGTAATTATGTGTTTTCTAGATAAAATTCTCTCTCTGCTTGGCGCAACTCCAACAATCTTACCTTATGCACATCAATTTGCTATGATTTATATTCCTGGTGCCATACTTAATATTATCAACGTTACTATGAACAATATTTCAGCCTCTGAAGGTGCTACAAAAATTAGTATGACCTCAATGCTTATGGGTGCAATAATCAATACTATTTTAGAACCAATATTTATATATTCATTGAATCTAGGAATTCAAGGTGCTGCTATTGCAACTATAATTGCCCAAGGTATCACTACACTTCTTTATGTGTGGTACATATCTTCTGAAAGAAGCAACTTGCATATTTCCATAAAAAATTTTTGCCCTAATAAAGTAATTTATAGTCAAATATTCAAAATTGGCATACCAACCTTATTATTTCAATTATTATCAACCGCTTCAATGGCTTTAACAAATAGTGCTGCAAGCCATTATGGGGATTCTGCTGTTGCTGCAATGGGAGTTATGACAAGAGTTATGGCACTTGGAGCATACGTCATCTTCGGATACGCAAAAGGCTTTCAACCTATTGCAGGTTTTAGTTACGGCTCTAAAAATTATAAAAGATTAAAGTCTGCAATTTCAGCATCTCTAAAATGGTCAACTATTTTCTGTATAATACTTGAAGCTATCTTCCTTATACTTACAAAACAAATTGTAGGCTTATTCAGCAAAGATGCCTCTGTTATTTCAATAGGAGTAGATGCTATACGCGCAAACAGCTTAACCTATATAACTCTTGGAATTCAATATATATATGCAACATTATTTTTATCTTTAGGAAAAGCATCAAGGGGATTACTTGCCAATATTTCTAGACAAGGTATCTTCTTCATACCACTTATGCTTACTTTACCAAAAGCATTTGGACTAAATGGAATTATTTTTGTACAACCTATAGCAGATGTAATAACTACAATTTTTACAATTCTTCTAGTATTAAAACTTCAAAAACAAATAGATAATGCTGCTAAAAAGCAAGAACTGATTGAGGAATCTGTTTCGAGCAACAATTATTCTGTGTGAGCTATTCTTTTATTCTGAATATACTCCTATATAGTATATCCGAAGGCTTTTTTAAAAGTATAGCGAAGCTTAGATTTACTAATTCAAGCTATTTTAACAAGCTACTCTGCATGAACATCAAAAGCAAAATAATTACCTATGTAAAATTTTACAGCATATAAATTTTGAATATCTTGTTATGCTAGTTTATGCAATTTTATTTTTGGCAATTGATAAAGGGACTATTATGTCTCATGGATTAAATATAAGGAATGTGAACTGATTTAGTTCACATTCCTTATAAATTATTAACAAGCATATTTACCGCGATGCCCAAGTTTTATATTAAAGCAATTACTAGCGGGATACCAATCTCCAAAACAATTGATAAATTTGTAATAGTAACAAATGCCTCCTTAGAATTTTTATTTTTTCTAGCTAAATGCTGCAAAAGTGCCAACAGAAAATACACTCCACCAAGTATTGCTGCTGCATATCTAAAGGTTGGAACAAATAAAGAAACTATACCCATAAATCCAGAACAAATATTTGCAAATCCAAGTTCACGTACTATAGGAAATGCTTTTTCATCTGTTACAGTAAATATACTTTTTGCTGTAAATGCTGGATTTAATACTTGCTTCATTCCAGCAGTAAAAAGTCTTAATCCAACACCATAAAAAACACACCACTTCAATATTACTTGAGAAAGCCTTGTCTCCTTGAAAACAAACATATCTACAATAATACTAATTAAAGGTAAAAAATAAAAAAATGATACAATAGACACTTCAAATACTCCAATTTTTCTTTTCATCAAAAACATCCCTTTATGTTTAGTTACTAATCACAAGGGATAAAAAAATTTATTTTAAATAACCTTCAAAATCAGTCAAAATACTTACCACTACTTTGCGTGTTTCTTTAGGATACTTATCAAGAATCATCTCAACATTCCGTTTCTCTTGATGTCAAACTATCATATGTAATATAATTTATTTTAATTTCAGTACCCTCTAGCCACTCTTCTAATTGTCCTAAAAATGCACCATTGGCTTCACAAAATAGATTAATGTCAATATTTTATTCAGTACTTCTCGCTTATAAGTAATTTTAATCATTAAGATTTTCTGCAAATAAATACTTCAATATGGCATTTATTCCTTCGTTTAAAATTCTTTCTTTATCAACTGAAGTTTCATGAAAGGAAATCCTATGTGTTATAGAATCAATAATACCTGTTACCACTATAACTGCAGCTTCATAGTCCTTTACTTTAATTAAATCTTTATAATGCTTTACATATTCCAATGAAATCATATTCAATTTTTCATCTAACTTATCCGATAGTTTAGCAATTTCAGTATCATAATAGCATAAAACTGTCAGTTCTCTAAAGAAACCCTTATATTTTTCATGATTTTTTATAACAATATTAATAATTTCTCTAATACCATCTTCAAGATTTAAATTCGACTTCGGTAAATTTTTTGATAAAATTTCAAAATTATCCCCGTAAAAGTTTTGAATAAGTTCTATAAAAATAGTACGTTTATCCTTAAAATAGGAATACAAACATCCCACAGATACACCCGCCTCAGAAGCAATTTCTGGAGTACTTGTATTGTAATATCCTTTCTCACAAAAAAGTTTATATGCAGCTGAAGTAATTTTTTCTTTTTTTTCAATACTACGCTTTTGCTGCGGAATACGCACTGATTTATCATTTCCCATAAAAATGCACCCTTTCTCTATAACTATTGTAAAAAAAAATAAATTAAAAGTCAATAAATACGAATAATTATTTTTGTTCTTGTATTGACAGGTAAAAAACGGTAGAGTAAAATGATTAACATGAATAAGAATAAAAGTTCTTGTTTACGCAAATCAACGCTTGCGATATTCCGCAAGCGACTATTACATAAAAATTTTTAGGAGGATTATTATGGAAAAAAGCAATAAACAATTATCTCTATTTTCTGATGAAAACATTAAAATGGCTCTTGTTAAATTAGGACTACCAACGATGGTAGGACTTATAGTATCAGCATTATATAGTGTAGTGGATATGCATTTTGTTGGTGGACTTGGCCCTTCACAAGTTGCAGCTGTATCAATAGTATTTCCATTAAGTTTAATTATTATGGGTGTTGGGCTTCTTTTTGGTGCTGGAGGAAGTACTTGTGTAGCAAAGTTTCTTGGAGAAAAGAACTATAAAAAAGCAAATGAATATGCATCTACATCAGTCTATACAAGTTTTATTGTATCAATTATTTTATCAGTACTAATGATTATATTTTTTACACCCATTGTGAAAGCACTAGGTATTTCTAAGACATCAATGCTCTACGCACAACAATACGGCATATTATTTATAATTAGCTTAGCTATAAATGGTTTTAATATAGCTTTTGATACTGTTATGGCTGGAGAAGGTGCTAATATGTATGCTATGCTTGCTATGCTTTTAGGTGCTGTAATAAATATTATTTTAGAGCCTATATTTATTTATGTACTAGGTCTAGGAGTTAAAGGATCAGCTATAGCAACTATAATAGCAAATTTATTTGTATCCGCATTATATATTTTTTATATACTAAACCAAAAAGGTGTTTTAAGATATTCATTTAACAATTTTAAGCCATCTAAATTGCTATATAACAGCATATGTAAAATTGGGATGCCAATGCTTATATTTGAAATTTTCCAAAACATTGCAGTTATACTTACAAATTCTCTATCATCTCCTTATGGAGATTCATCACTATCAGGTATTAGTGCTGTAACTAGGGTAACAACTATAGTTGTTATGGCCATTTCTGGATTTACAAAAGGATATCAGCCTTTTGTAGGATATAATTATGGTGCTGGAAGAATGGACAGAGTAAAAAAATCCACAAATATATGTTTAAAAATAACAACTGGCTTCTGTATTATTATGTCTGCAATATTTATTATTTTTTCATCTCAGATTGCTAGTTTGTTTGGTAAAGATAAAGTTCTTATAAATGTAGCATCTAAAGCACTTATAATGAATTCTGTCATGATTATATTTTATGGATTCATGTTTGTCTATGCATGCAAATTTTTAGCAACTGGCAACACTACAGCAGGAGGAATTGTAACTTTCGCAAGACAATCAATCTTCTTTATACCACTAATACTCATTTTGCCACATTTCCTTAAATTAGATGGCATAATAATATCTCAACCATTAGCAGATTTATTATCAGTAATTCTTGTATTTATACTTAAAATTAAAGATGATAAACGTTATAAAGAAACTAAAAATATAGAGATTATAAAACAATAATTAGAAATATGTTAGAGTTTCCCCATTTTTAAAAAAAGATTAATTAACACCTGTGTAACAAAAATTCAAAGGCAACAGCTTATCCACAAATTTATGAACCTGCAAAAAAATATCAAGGAAAGTTTTCAACTATAATAACAAATAAAGCTGGGAAAACCAAAAAATTCAGTTTTGTACAAATAAGTTTGCCATACATACCAGATAAAAAGCTTATGCTTGTTGTAATAAGAGGTTTTAGAAAAGTACCTATAATGCTTATTAGTAATGTTAAACCAAATGATAGGAATAGTTGATAGTACAATCGTCAATATTGCACTTCCTGATATTACAACTTATTTTCATAAAACTTTAAGTGACACAAGCTGGATAAGTACAATTTATATGTTAAGTCTTTCTGTATTCATGATTACTGCATCAAAACTTGCAGATCAATTTGGCAGAAAAAAACAATGCTTCTTGGCCTTACGTTATTTGGTGCAAGCTCAGCTTTATGTGGATTTTCACATTCTTTAATTTTCTTAATTTCAATGCGTTTTATTCAAGGAATTGGAGGTGCAATTATTACTCCTGTTGTTGTCCCAATGGGAATTGAAATCTTTGGAAAGGAAAAATTGCATCTAGTTGCAGCCGCTATAGGCTCTGCTATTTCATTTATACTTTTTATTGCTGCTGAAACAAAGATAAAATCACCACTAATAGAAATTGGACTCTATTTAAAGAAATAACCTTCACCTCTTCTTGTCTATGCTATATGATTGCTGGAATTACAAATGGACTATCTAAACTAAAAAATGGTTCGAGCAGACTTTCAAATGGTTCGCAAGACTTACAAACTGGTATTTCTTCAGCAAAAGATGGAACTAATAAGCTTCTATCAGGTTCTAACAAATTAGTAGATGCGGACTTAAAAATGCAAAATGGTGCTGGTAAAATTAAGCTTGGTATAGGATTAGCAGCACAAAAAAATGAAATTGAAAACACAATTAGTAAGATTAATTCTAAGAAGAACGATAAATTTGCAGAAGCATTTGATAAAGTATTCTTATTATCTACAATCATACTTATTGCCTCTTCTTTTGTTGGATTATTTACCGATAAAAAAATAGCTAAGCAACATTGATTTGGGACATTAAATAAAGCTAATAAATCTAAGATGATAAATCCTAAAACCCTAAGAACTTTCAATAACTCGCCTCTGGCTCAAACAAATTGAAAGTTCTAAGACTTTTACAATTTATCACCTAAGATTTATAAAGCTTTATTTAAACTGTCCCTTCATCAATGTTGCTTAGCTCCCACGGTAGTGCAAGGAAAAAATTCCTCCGTACCTATGGAATTTTGGTATGAATCTTTATAATACATATCATTTAAACAATTTACATCAAAAGATAAACTACTGCTCCAACAGCTCCGGAGCCAATCATAATGTAAATGGGGTTGGCTTTCCATTTACGTAAAATAAACAATGAAATTATAAACATGACTACAGCTTTCCAATCTATATTAGAGAGCACACTCATAGTAAATACTTGTACATTAAAAAGTGATAAAAATAGTATGGACATTCCCGCTGAAGCAATCAATGAAACAATGGCTGGACGCAGCCCTTCAAAAATCCCCTTTACAAGTGTCATGTCCCGATATTTATAATAATAATGGCCGACAATGAGTGCCAGTACTGCCGTCGGAAATGCACAACCAAAGGTTGCCACAACAGCACCCATTATTCCTGCCATCTTCATTCCAACAAAGGTAGAAGCATTTAAAGCAATTGGACCTGGGGTCATTTGAGAAATCGTCACTACATCAGTAAACTCCTTCAAGGTTAACCAATGATTTTGAGTAACAACCTGCTGCTGAATTACCGGAAGTATACCGTAACCACCACCAAAACTAAAAAGTCCAACCTGTAAAAAACTCCAGAGCAATTTTAAGTAAATCATGCTTTAGGCACCTTCCTTCGGTTTTGAATAATTGTTAAAATACCGCCAAATGCACCGCAAATTAGTATTACCCAAATTACATTTACATTTAGAAAATAAATTGCACAGAAAGAAGCAAGCATTATAAAAATTGAAAGGGTGTTTTTTGACTTGCAAATCTTAATTGCACCAGAAATAACTACGTCAGCAATAATTGCTGCAATTCCTGCCTGCATCCCCTTTAAAACAGCATTTACCACTGGATTAGTTTTGAACGCTTGATAAAAGAGTGAAATAACAGATAAAATAACAAGTGGTGGTAAAATCGTTGAAAGCAGTGCCACACATGCGCCAGTAATACCAGTCAAGCGATAACCAACTAAAGCTGAAGCATCAACAACCATTGGTCCAGGCAAAGATTGTGAAATAGCAACTATATCAAGCATTTCATCTTCATCAATCCAATGAAGTGTATCTACAAACTTTTGCTTCATAAGCGGCACAATCACATATCCGCCTCCAAAGGTGAAGGCACTAACTGAAAATGTAGACATAAATAGTGTTTTATAAAACTTTAAATCCTTTTTCATACTCTCTCCTTAGTACTTATTATGTAAGTATTACAAAAAAACAAAGCCATTAATACTACATAATGACTTTGATCCAATTGATGGCGGAGAAGGTGGGATTTGAACCCACCTTCTCAACGTATTGGTAACAGTTATTTTTTAGCAATTGGATTATACCTATATTTTTAAAAACAATCAATTATGATAGTATGTAATATCATTACCATATAGTAACATATTCAGTAGTGAATATCAATATGTATGTCAAAGTGGGTGTCAAATAAATATGTCTGACACCTTCATTTTTAAAGCTTTACATATTTTAATAGCATATGATAATTTTACTTTTGAAAAATTAAAATCTAATAAAAATATCAATTTCAATATACTAATATTTGTTTTTTTTGATAGTTCTTCTAAGCTAATATTTTCTATGTGCATTTTATTTTTTATATTATTTTTTATTGTTTTGGAATTTGCTTTTTTATTATTTTTTATTAATACATTTGTCATATTTACATCCCCCGTGTGATAGTTTTCCAGTAGCAAAGTCGAACACATGTTCTGTTTTTAATTGTAGTACCATACCATAATTTTGTCAATCCATATTATTGCATTGATAGACCGTAGTAAAAGTTGCAACTTCCTATATTTAAATAATACTACATCTAAATATAACTGACAGTTATATTTACGACAAAATTCCATGTTTTGTGTGTAGAAAATTGTCGCAATTTAATATATCATTTTAAATATACAAATGAGGAGGGATTAAAATTGGAGGTATACATATTATTAATAAAGGAATATAGAATACTTAGAGGCATGACACAAAAGGAATTAGCACGAAAAGCACAGTTAAGACAAGCCTATATAAGTGAACTGGAGTGTGGTCGCCCAAAGGTAAAAAGCCCTACGTTAAGGGTAGCATTTAGAATTGCTAGAGCGTTAGATATTTGCCCACATATGCTGATAAGATATGACTTAGGATGTGACTATAATTGTTTTAATACCTGTGACAAAAATTTTTTTAAATAGCATGACGTCATGGCGTCATGACGGTATGATGTTAGGATGGCATTTTGTAGAATGTCTATGAGGTGCTAATTATGAATGAAAAGACTACAGTATATATAGAACCAAAATTAAAAGAAGATGTTCAGGTGTTACTTATAAAAGAATTTGATAAAAAAAGTTTATCTGCATTATTAAATGAACTTTTAGCAAAATGGTATAATGAACAAAAGAAAAAGGAGCAGCGTTAACGCTCCTTATTTCCTCTTACCTGCTTTCCAACTATGTCCACAACTAAGGCAGGTAATTATTACCTTATCTTTTCCAATGCCTCCAGCCAAAGCCCCAACAGGTCCAGCAATTAAATCTCCAGCAATAGCCTTTCCAACACTTACTCCTTTTTTGTCTGCTGTTATTTGAGTTGAACCACATTTAGGGCACCTAATTGGTTCCTGAGCTTTTCTTTCTTTTTCTTCTTGCTTCTGCTTTTCAAACTCAGCTGATTCAGCAAAAGCCTTCTTTACACTTCCCCAAAAACTTTTTTTAGGTTTAGGATCATCTTCCACAACAACGCATTCATTTATTCCAGTTATCTTATCATATTCAGTTTTACATTTTGGACACTTAGGTTTAATATTACATTCTTTGCCCATAACATTTACTTTATCATTCATTATATAGCAATTATCTTCTTCTCTTAAAATTAGATTCTTAGCAGTATCATTATCCATTTTTATGATCTTCCCGCACTTTTCACATTGAATCTGAATATATTTTTCATTTTTAAATATCAGCTTCACATCAATTCATCCCCTTATATGTATATTTTGGTTTAATTGTAGCAAAATTAGGTAAAAAAATAAAGCCTAGGGCATTATACCCTAGGCTCTAAAACTATTTTGTTTGTGCAATTATATTTGCAAGTTTTTCGTTAACAGATTGGTTTTCTGCTGCAAGCTTATTGTTAGTATTTGTAAGACTATCAACTTGACTTTGAAGAGCTGCGACTTTTGTATTAATAAGATCATCTATCTTTTTATTTATCTCATCAATTGTCTTGTCCGACAAAACTGTATTTTCAACAATTCCATTAGCAATCAATTTTACATTGTCATCAACCTTTACACCATGAAGCTGTAACTGCGCATAAATATAATCTAATGCTGCTGCTTTTCTTTTAGAACCATCTGGATCATCTTTTATCTGCTGAGATAATAACATTTGTTCTGCATATCTAACACCTTGCAATGCTAGTTTTTCAAATGCATCTGCTGACTGCAATATTTCTCGTGTTTTTCCAGTAGTAAGAGTTTCCGCTGCTTCCGTGTAAGTTTTTGCTGTGGTAACTGCTGATTTTATTTCTTCGAGTATATTTAAAATGTTTATCCCCTTATGACTTAAATAAGCAATTACAAAAATTGCAACCACCATAGCTCCTGAAATTCCTATAACCATAAATAAAGTATTATTTGACATTTTTTCATTCCTCCAATAAATTTATTTTTATAATAAAAGGGCTATAGAAAAATCTACAGTCCTAATAGTGCTTTCCAAGTATTGTGTCCGACAATTCCATCGGCATATAGTCCATGTGAACGCTGAAAATTAAATATCGCTTGTCTTGTTTGTTTTCCAAACGTTCCATCTGCATTAATCCCTAGTTGCTGCTGAACCCATTTTGTAATGTTCCCTTGGCTCCCATAATGGAGTGTAGGGCAAGCCGCTAAAGTTCTTTTACCTGGGATATTATCAACTTTAAGATTACCAAACCCTTGTCTATTCAATTCGCTTTGCAATGTTGAAATAGATGCATCTGTACTTGACTGTGTAACTGCATTACTTGTATTATTATTCACTTGCTGAGGCGCTTGACCAGTAAAAACGCTGTCGTTAAAATAATCCATATCAAGGTTACCGCTGGCACTGTTCAGCCTTCCAGTTTCACTGTACTGCCATGAGACAATATTAGAAAATTGGGTGGGTTGTTTACTATAATTAGCTAGCCATACAGGAACATTTAGTATATTCCCCGCTAAGTTTTCATAATAAAATGATTGACAACAATATATTCCTATTTTGTAACCTCTGGTTTGAACATAGCTTATAAATCTATTAGCAAAATCTATAGCCTCTTGTTTGCCCCATGTTTTAAGACTATAATCCTCTAAGTCTAGCCATAAACAAATATCAAAAGTTTGACCTTTTATTGTGTCTAAAAAATGTTGAGCTTCTGCCTCCGGAGTATGTCCATAAAGCCCACCTGCAAAATGATAAGCTCCAAATTTAAGACCTGCATCTCTTACATGATTACATCTATAATTAAATGAGCTGTCTGTGTAATCTATGCCTTGCGTGGCTTTTGCTACTACAATATCTATTCCTTGGCTTTTTATCGTGCTGTAGTCTGAAATATCATTTCCAGAATAAATATCAATACCTCGATAAGTTGTGGCCTGTGCCCTATTTGCAGGAATAAAAAAGGCAGTAGATAAAACTACTGCTGTTAGCAAAGCTATTATTTTATTTTTTAACATTCTATTACTTCCCTTCTTCTAAAGTGTCAATTCTGTGGTGAGCACTTTTAGCCGACTCCTCAACCTTTGCCACTTTCTCAATTAGACCTTCTATTTTATTATCCTGTGCTTTAATATCTATGCGGATATCGTCAACTCCTCTCTGAATATAATCAATTTTAGTGCTTATATTACCGTCGTGTTGTCCATTTGTCTTATAATAAGTAGTAATAGTAAAAAAGCTTACTACTACACCGAGTAAAGAGCATATAACACCTATTGTCACATTGTCCATCTTGCACCTCCAATTTTAAATATAAAAAAGAGTTTTTAGGTTTGTCCTAAAAACTCTTTTAGTTCGTATTTTATTTCTATTGTAAATTTAATTTTATAGAAAACTACATTCTATTGAAACCCATGAAGGTGTCCATGTTACCCCCGCTGCGGTAGGTTTAACAACTTCTACGTCACCATTATCGTATATTTTTACAGTACAAACAGAAGTACTACCATCAGCATTGGCACAAATAGCAGGAAGATAATGCGTAAATGATGTATGAAAGCCATTTGGTAATGTAAATATAATTGTAGAATTAGTTATATTAGTAACAAGTCCTCGCAAATGGATTGTCTTTTCTATTCTTGCATAGGCAATATCAAAACCACTATAAACAGTAGCATTGTTTTTTAATGTCGGGATAAACCATAAATTTTCATCAGAAGTTCTTACAATTAAATTATTTGCTTCAACTATTGCTAAGTTTTGATTTGTAACCCCCACATTTCCTGTAACATGATGTATAAAAATGCTCCCCCATAAGTAATTATTAGGATCGTTTATTATAGTAGTTCCATTTTCTATATCTATAACTCCACCATAAATATAAGCTTTTCCTATTGCATTTATAGCAGTATCCGTACTTTGAAAAAGTAATTTACCATAATGTATAGCGTGATAACCCGCAGTAATTTGTAACCCAATACTACAATATTGTGCGAAAACATTATCTAAATCAGCATGTTCACTATGTTGTATAGCAACCGTATAACCTAATATATATACATTTCTTACTCGCACTAATGCATAATTTTGAAGTGTTGGTAAATCTAATGCTATTCCATTTCCTCTTACTATTTGTGTAGTTTTTACATCTAAATCAAAAACTACATTTTGAATTATAACATTTGCTATGTGTTGTAATTCAAGTGCATTTAAAGTAGAGTTATTAATTTGTCTTATAACTAAATTTTTTGCAACGAATGTAATATCACTCCATAACGTCTTATGTCCCGCAATAATGCTTGGTAATCCTCCACTTCCTTGTACAGTTGAATATAAAATTGCTCCGCTATGTGTTGGTGGCGTTCCATTACCTTCTGGTTCTGGATATGCCGTTGCGGGTATGTTTACTCCTATTAATTCTATTGTTATTGGATTATCATTTATTGCGTCTACTAATGGTAATTTAATAATAGAATTATAATTGTCAGCATCCTGTAAAGAACCATTTAGTAAATATATTCCTTTTGGGAAAAATAATTTGCCTCCGCCATTAGATGCTAAATAATTTATAGCAGCTTGAAGTGCTTGTGTATCATCAGTTATCCCATCACCTTTTAATGAAACTAACGGTGATGGTAAATTCTTAACATTTAAAGTCACAATATCTGCCAATTGCGAATTAACATTAGCAATTTGGCTATCCTTATCTTGTAGATTTGCAAGCAAACTGTCTTTGCCTTGTCTTGCTGCTGCTAACTCTGCATTTGCATCTATATGCTGCATTTGAGAAAATGCTGTCTCCCTTGCTGCCTCTGCTGTAATCCTGTTATTTTCTGCTGTCTGCCTTGCAGTTTCATTTTGCTGCCTAGTAGTTTCAGCTGTCTGTCTTGCCTGTTCCGCTGTAACTCTAGCTGTTTCAGCATCAGAATGTGCTTTCTCTTCTGCGGTTATATCTTCTTTAAATTGGTCATTATCTGCGCTTAAATCTGCCTCATACTGATTTACCTCTGTTGCTATTGCATCTATACCATTTGCAATATTGTCCCGTACGTCTCTTGCCTTAGCTGCTGTCTTTATTGGCGCTGTGTACTGACTTACATCTATTGCCATATCAAACACTTCCCTTCTTATTGAATATCTGTTACTATTCCTTTCGTAACTGTTATTGTTTTTCCGTCTTGACTTGTAAAAGTACCATCTTTTGCGTTTTGAAAATAATTATCATACCACCAGTTATTGCTATCATTTACCCTGTTGTTAACATAGGATGTATCAGCCACAACCCTGTTTCCATCTTCTCCAAAGTAAAGATTAGCTGCTGTTATTTCTATATTAGATGTATCCATTCCCTCTATAATTGCTGCCTTTTCAAACTTAATTTGTTTTACATCTCCTACCACTCCCGTATAATATCCAATTTCCATAACCTTTTTATCTCCATGGTAAACTGCGAATGAATCTTTTACTTTCATATCATTAAATGTACAGTCGTTCCCATTAACATTTCCCTCTTCATCAAAATAAAGAACTTTTACATTGTCAGATTTTCTCGACATTTCAAATGTATCGCCGCTTAATAAGGTTATATTTTTATCTCCTGCAACTCTTATGCCAAAGGAATCCCCTACTTGTACACCTCTATGTGTTGAATCATTGCTTAGACTACTATTTTGAATACCAGAAACAATGTCTTGCATAGTTTGTGGAATATTCGAAAGTGTAAGTTTAGGGTTATATTCTTTGGTTAAATCTACATCACACACAACTATTTTTACAACCGTATCTATAGCCATTACGGAGTTAATAATATGCAAGCTCATGCCCTTCATAAACTCATTAGCTTTAATTCCAGTTAGTTTACTAAGGTCAAGAGCATCTATCTGCAAAGTAATTAGTGGTTGTGTGTAGTTGCTTATATCCGCTGTAGCTGTACTTTTTAATGTAGTTGCATCTGTTATATCTGAATAACTTATAGTTTTCTCTATGACACCATATAGACCTTTAGCGGTTAAGTCCTCTATATAATCAACCCCACCATTTACACCAGAGATGTCCAAGTTATTAGCCCCTAAAGGAATTATCCTTGTTGCTAACTGGCTTATATCTTTGGACTTAATTAATTCTTTCATATTTTCGCCAAGTCTTACATCCGCGGTATTAGAGCTTAAACTCTGCAAACAATCTAAATATAAGACTCCGTTAGTTTCCCTAATCCTAAGATGATACTCTTTAACATTTTTTAAAATATTTAGTATAGCATTAAGGACTGGCTCAAAATTGCATCCATAGGCTATATTATTTAGAGTTACATCCACATTTCCTAACTGTATCTGCTTATCTGTTTCAACAGCATTGTTGTGCATAGCAAGTAACTTTGTCAAAGCTCCTCGCAAATTATCTCCTAGTATTGCAGTAGTTCGTGAATTGCTATCGAGTAAATAAGCTAATGCACTTTCACATGGAACACTTTTATAAAATCCACCAGTGCCCATGCTTTCTGTTGGGTTCAATATTCTACCTACAAACCTAATAGAATTGTCGGACACATCAATTATCTTTATCTTGGTTTTATAATCCTGCAGCAAGTTATAGCCTGGATTATTTATGGGTATAGAAAAAGAGAAGGAATCAACGTCGTTATCCTTCTCTACTAAATCCATCTTATCCAAATGCGGAGCTTCTTTTTCTGCTGTTGGATAATGTATTATTGTTTCTACATCATTGTTAAATATGCTTATTTTATACGCCACTACAACATCTCCCATCTGAATAATATTTTTACTGTACCATTACCACTAAAAACTAAGTCATTTTTACCGTTCCGGAGCTTCAAGCCCCAGAGTTTATTGTCACCTTGCACTAAATTATAAGTTTGATTATTAAACGTGACTGTCATGGCACTAGAGCAGTTTATAACTGGTGCTTTAAGTCTCCCATTGTTGTACATAGTTATTGTTGTGGAACCGCTTATATTGAACTCGTTTGTATCCTGCATGTAGTCAGTAAGAAAGTTAATATCATCCCATAAGTCGTCACCCATATAAGAAGTACTGTACTTGAATGGCTCACACACAAAGTTTATACTTAATTCTCCGTTGTCCACAAACTCGTCCCATGAAGGAGCCTCTTGAACCTCAGCAAGAAAATAAAAGTCGGGCATAAAATCAAAAATCAATTGACTTTGTCCGACATCTACAAGCCACTCTAGTACTTGGCTATAAACAATATAAAGTTGTTCCATGCTATAACACAAAAGAGCCAACTTTACAGTTATTATTCTAGTTCCGTAAACTTGCTCACCATTAGTGCCAACGGTAGAAAAATCATATTGCGAATTCATATAAGGCACTGTATCAAGTATCTTAGTTTTTGCGGGAGGATTTATTTTTTTCTCTTCTAATACTAAACCGAAATCATTATAAGAATGCTTTCCATTAAAAGTTATTCCATTCACTTTTTATCTCCTCCCTAAATTCAATCTGCTATTACTTAACTGCATAGTACCTTGTAACTGGTTTATATCATCAATTAACCACTCAGCTATAATCTTAGCGTTTTGTAAAACTAACTGTAATATAATTGGTTGCTTTGATGTACTATCTTTAGAATTATTAACATTTTTATCACTAGATTCGTTGGTATTACTAGCACTTGCTGATATATTTGCTGCAGCATCAATTTTCATATTACCTGCGAGCTCTTTGATTTTGTCAGTAACTTTGAATTTATTACTATCAATTCCATTTGCTAACCCTGTCATAAAGTCCGGCATCCAAGTTTCATAGTCAGTTAGCGGCCCTTCATCTGGCACACTGAAATGAAGTATTGATCTTATTTTATCAGCCACACCACTTACAGCACTTCCCACATCTCCAATCTTATTTTTAATTCCATTTATAAGACCATTTATAAAATCTTTACCCCAAGTAACCGCTTTGTTCGGTAAACTTGTTATAAAGTTTATAGCCCCATTAAAGCCATTTTGTACAACGCTTGTAATTGTACCTAGTACGCTAGAAATACCGCTCTTAAGACTATTAAACATGCTAGAACCAGCATTATACAAACGTCCTGGCAAGCTTTCAAACCATGACAATAATCCATTCCATATTGATTTTGCTGTATCTACTACGCTTGTTACAATAGAAATAACTGCATCTTTTAAGCCATTCCATGCGGACGACGCAACTGACTTAATTCCTTCCCATAGACTAGATAAGAATTCTTTAAGCCCATTCCACAAGCTCTCTGTTATGGATTTAATACTATTCCATATAGTTGTAATAGTATCTCTGATTAAATCTAATGTAGTAATAAATATTACTTTAATGGCTAACCATACAGTTTGAAAATCATCTTTAATGTTGTTCCATATTGCTTGTGCATCTGATTTTAGTTTATTAAAGTTTCCAGTAACTAAATCTAAAATTAAAAGTATAGTTCCAAGAAATATATTTTTAATTGCATCCCATACAGCCTTAAACATAGCTTGAAAATCACCAAAAATGATTTTTACATCTGATATCATGCCGCCAAATGTCGTATTTACAAAAGTTACTATTGCATTTACAACTGTATTAAATGTATTTTGTATAGTATTCCATGTGCTTGTAAAAAAGCTTGCTATAGCTGTAAATATAGTTGTTATAGTATTTTTAATTCCATTAATAAAGCCTGTTATTGAACTTACTATTGCATTCCATACATTACTAGTTGTGGTTTTAACACTATTCCACGCACCTTCTATAGATGTTTTGATGCCATTAAATGTTGTTTTTATGCTATTCCATAAGCCAATAAAGAATGTTTTTACTTGTGTCCAATGTGTTATTACTTCATATGCTATTGCCGCCAAAAGAGTTATACCAATTCCAATAGCAAGAGCCATAGGATTAAGTCCGAAAAGAACCTTCATTATCGTGTTAGCTCCTGCACCCGCTTCTCTTAACGTCTTAAATCCATTAACTAAATCCTTAGCAGCTCCGACCATTTTCATCATATCACTTGCAATACCAGCTATTTTCATAACTGCAAATGCTCCAGCAACTCCAGCAATAGCAGCTCTAACAACTTCTCCATGTTGGGCCAACCAATCAAAAACTCCCTTTATAATATTAAGTCCATTCTTAGCCAAATCTGTTAATTGCTTTCCTAAGTTTCCGGATGATCCACTAAGTTTAGGGAATACATTCTCGGCTATTTTTATAACGTCCTGAATAATGCTTTCAAATGTTGGCATTAAAGCATTTATTGCATTCCCTATAAAGTTTGTTACATTTCCAATAACAGCCTGTATCTGTGGCATATGGTTATTTATCGTGGTTACCAAAGTAGTTAATGGTGGTAGTAACTTAGATACTATACCAACGCCAACGCCTGTAAGTTGGTTTCTTAAAATAGTAAGCTGTCCTGCGAATGTTTTTCCTGCTGCCTCTGCACTTCCTCCAAATTCTTTCTGGAGTTCCTGGAGAATTATTTTTTGTGCTCCAGCTACATTCCCAGCTTCAACCATGCTTTTTATTTGTTCTTTTTGCTGGGCATTAAACGTTACTCCAACTCTGCTAAGCGCGGTAACTCCTTTTATAGGATCATTGAGAGCTTTACCGAGTTGGATAGCTGAGCTCTTCGTATCTTGTCCGAGAGCTTGCGACATATCGTTAACGGACTTAAGAGCATCAGGAAAAACCTTTTGCCCTATGTTAGTAAAAGTTAGCAAAAGATTTTCTGTGGCCATGTTAGTTCCCTTGGAGAATGTGGTCACTTTGCTTTGCGCATCAGCAAGGGCTACAAGCTGATTTTTGGTCATTCCAGAAGCATCACCAGTGCTTTTAAGCACTGCTTCCATCTGCGCCATAGTTTGTTGCCCAGCACTTGCCTTATCAAACAAGCTTTTAAATCCCATAGTCACACCGACTACAGCTCCTAGTTTTAAAAGTGCACTTCCTACTTTACTAAATGCACCATCTAAAGTTAAACCTGTCTTGCTTCCAGCTCCTTCGATTTCTTCAAGCTTTTGCTTTGTGTTATTGTCTTTTAGGAGGATTTCTCCGACCAAACTAAATAAGGTCATTTATTATTACCTCCCTTCTTCCAAGCTTCAATAATCTTTTCAGATTGTGTGATTATTTCTTCTTTAGTTTTAGTTGACTTTTTAGGTTCTTCAACTTTCTTCAAAATGCTATTCTTAAAGTCATTAAAACTAATAAAACTGTCTTTATCCATCCATGGATATTTTGCAAGCCACATATCCCATAGAATAGAATCATTTTGTTTTTCGTTTGCCTTTTTAAGCATTTCAAAACCATCCTCAAAACCTAAATGCATTATAAAATCAATATTGTTGTATTGACTAAGTAAAAGGTCATAGCACCCAACCTCTCCTATTTCTTCAAGCTGAGCGCTGTAGAAAAAACTTTCTTCATATCCTCATTTGTGAAAAGCTCTTTAACTGTGTCTACAACTTCTGTAATTCCCATCTTTTTTACTTCTTCAACTTTTTTCTCAGTCAAGCTGCTAAAAAGAGTGTAAATTTCTTTTTCAGCACTAGATATATTCTCAACTACAAGTAAAGCAATATCTATTCCTAGGCTCTCGGCATTATTTTCTCCTGGTGTTTTTTTAGCATCTTTAATGCATTCTTTTATTTCTTTTCTGATATTCATTTTTTTTAACATTTTAGTAATTGTAAAAGTATCCTCAAGATTTAAATTTCTCATTCAAATTCCTCCTAAAAACAAAAAGCACCCTTTCGAGTGCTTAAATTAATTATTTGTTACATTAATTGCTGTAAATGTATCTAACGCAGTACCAACCGCCGACTGTACTTGTTTGCTTGCATCTGTAGGCTTTGTATAAGCTATTGTAACCGCCTGTCCTGTAGTTGGCGCTGTAGTTGGTGTAAGTTCTATTGTCTTTGTGTCCGTTCCTCTTGCAGCCGCTGTAACAACATTAGCTGAGCCAGCTACCATAAGCGTAAAACCGTCTTTTGGAACCGTAGCAGCTACAGTGTCGGTCATTGTAAGAATTATTTTTCCGCTAGAAACCGCTGCATTAACCAAATTGAATGGCTCTTTAGGATAATAAATAGCATAAGGTAAATCTTGTGGTTTCGTTGGATCTGCGTGAGCTGTAAAAGTAACTGGAAGTGTAATATCCTTAGAATCTTCTGTTTTTAGCTGCAATCCATCAAGGCTAAGGGCATTATATAGAAATATTATTACAGGTTTTCCACTACCGCTAATAGTCCCCACCCAAGCAATATTATCTATATAGTCACTTTCATCTATTTTGCTTTTACCCTTAATTATGTGGTAATTACTATCACTCGTACTATCTATTGTTGCGACAAGCGCATCCGCAATTATTTCCGGTGTAGCCTCTATAAAATTACATTTTAAAGTAGTTTCCACGCTATCCACACGTTCCATGCCCTTAACATTCGCTGCTTTTATACCATCAATCTTAATAGCGCTTATTTTTTGTTTAACTTGAAATTCATTTCCGCCTGATGTGGCTCCAATTAAAGCCTGTGTTGGTAATCCTAAATTTTTATATAATGAACCAGCATCCAGCAACAAATGTTCCATAGTTTTTTCATTAAATCCTGTCGTCTGCAATCCATCTGTATTTATATCAGACATTCGTATCATCCTTTCTCATAAAGTTTTATTAAAAATCTAAGCTCTCTTCTCTGGATATTTACATCCGGATCAGGGAGCTTTAATCTAAATGGATTATCTTTATAAATTTGTACTAACATATTTTCTGTTTTAATTATCCTGGTATTCTTGCCTTGTAAAATTGCCGTTATAAGGTTATCTGTAATAGTTTCTATTTCTTCAACCTGTCCACTTTTATCATTCCATACATCAATAACAAGCTGATTAAGGTCGCTATACTCATTGTTTTGGGTCACATTAGGGAAAGTTAAATTCTGCATAAGGATATACTTTTTCTTCACCTATAGGGTAATGCTCTGCATAAGAGTTAACTACAGGATTTATAATTTCAAATATCACATCATACAAATTTAACATCTATTTACCTCCCATGTTTACACTTATTTTCTGTCCTGCTATTTCTTCAAGCTTACTTATATTCTCCATTGCCGCTGGTTCCAAGAACGGTTGAGCTTTGTTGTGACTCGTACCTTTTTCAACATAAATAGCATATGGCGCATCTGGTGTAACACCTATATCAACACCGTTGTTGTCCTCATGAACCTCGAAAGTTATAGACCTTCTCATATTACCTGTTAACACTGTAGCTCTTGTCTGTGCTTCAGCAGTAATAAAATTTCCTATAGTATTGCAAATATCACCCTTAGCTTTTTCTAGTGCATTTAAAACTTCCGGAATATTACTCTTGAATTCCAAGTGCAAATACCTCCATATATCCATCATCCCAAGGTATCGACTTTACCTCATAAGTTTCGGTTGTCCCTTGCTTATTAACATATTTAAGAAGAGTACCTATTTTTATCGATGGCTCAAAATTATCGATAAAAAACCGCTTATTAACTTCGATATCATAACCATAATTCTTAAGAAGTAGCTCTCTACTATAAGGCTGCATATCACATTCAATATCTTTTATAGGCTCATCTTCCCCAGGTACCCAACCTCGACTGGTGTTATGTCCTTCACCTTTTACGTAAATACTTACAATAAAATCTTGCTTCACACTATCACCCCATCATACGGGCATATGGTACCGGAAGAAGATTTTTAACATTATCACTCAAGCTGTTTTCATAAGTTCCGCTTCTGCTACCTTGGGAATATTGTTTTGTTGCTTCATTTCCCTTACGATCAAATTGCTCCATTACATACGCTATACAAGCGTCTTGATATGTGTTTTCTATATCTATACCGTTATTACTGCCTAAATTTAAATAGTTTCCTATAAGGGTTACAGCACGTCTAATATAAATGTTGATTTTGCCATCATGAGAATTATCTTGCCATCCTTTTAATTCTTTCACATCATCTATGACCATAAAATCGCCTCCAAGTAAAAAAAGAGAATGACTACTTTTTATCATTCTCTTTAAGAGCTGCAATAAGATCATCTTTATTCATAGTAGAATATTTTTCAATATTCTTTTCCTTTGCTAAAGCTTTAAGTGCATCAACTGTCATATCGCTATAGTCTGTTTCAACTTCTCCAACTTCTCCAATCTCTTCAAAACCTTGGCTTTTAAAGCTATCCTTTTGGTCATCTGGAACTATTTTCACAACATTTAACTTTTTCATTCTAACCATATCCATTAGCTTAATGCCTCCTTAATGTTAACAAATAAGCCATCATACTTATTGTCTGGAATCCAAAGGTCATGATACTTTCTATAGTCCATCTTATATCCGTCTGCGTCCTGTACTACGTCTGGAGTAAATATTTTCATATTGTCAGTTTTAGAAACCGCTATAGGAACATTCTGTGCTGAAATTATCCAGTTAATATTTTTAGCGGATGCATCTGGAGCAAAACCACCTTGTGTTTGTCCTGTAGTTCTTCCATCTCTAAATACATAAGCTGTCTTAAGTCTTGCACTTGGTACTGGAATTATTGGACATTCATCTATCATAGACACTTTAGTATTGTATTGGCCACTAACAAAATCAGTTACTGTAAGCTGCTTAGTTATTTCAGTCGACTCTTCAAGAATGTTTTTTGTTAATCTTGACATTGTTACAATTAAAGGAATATCTCCTACTATATCCTGTACAGTTGCTATATCTGCCTTTAACTTAGAAAGTATATCATTAACTGCTGGAGTATATCCACCACTCGCCTTACTCTTAGATATGGCCAAAGACGCTATTCTTGAATACCTGTAAGCATCAACTTCTGGGATAACATATAGCTTTTGAAATTGTGACATTACACTTGACGCATTAACTACGAAATTGCTTTCATTAACATCCATAGAGTCAAGTACGAACTGTTTACCTCTATCCATTAACATAGTCATTGTTTCATAATCAAGTGAAACTGTTCCTCCTGGATAGCCGTCAGTTCTGGAATAGTCTCCAAGTCCATCCATATTCATTTTAGGAATCTTTATTTCCTTTCCTCCATTATAAATAACTTCTCCAGCATTTGCTTCCATCCATCCTGAAGTACTTTGTTGTATCATCTGCGTATCTAATGCTGTCATAAACAAAGTTGCATAATTAATTGCGTTTGCCATTTTCTATCATCCTCTTTTCTTATTATTGTTTAATCCCAAATATTGAATTTATTTGAGACTTTGTAGCTTCTTCGGTTGGTTGCCCACCTTGTCCGCCTGGTTTATAGGTACCACCTTTTAAGATTTCTGTTTTAATAGCTTCATCATGTTTGGAAAATACAGTTTCTAAAGTTTTCAAATTTGCTTTTGTTGTATCTTCGTCAGCTCCAACAAAATAATCAATGAGCTCGGTCGGTAGTTTCTTTTCCTGTGCTACTTTCAAAGCCTTATTTGTAAGTTCTTTTCGTGCAGCATCTTTTTGCATTTGTTCAAGTTTCTTTTCCATTTCTGCAAGTTTAGTATCCTTTGGATCAGCTTCTGGATATCTCTTTTTAATTTCTGCATCAATTTCTTTTTGCAAATTGTTAGTTTTCCAAGTCTCTAAAGACTTAGTTGAATGTTTATCTTTTTCAGAATCCATAAAGCTTTTAAAGGTTGGATCACTTTCTAATTTAGATTTAAAAGCATCTAAAGTTAAACTACTATTTACAAGTGCCTTACCTAAATCACTTTTAGATATTGTTTCATCAATGTCAGCATCATCACTTAATGTCTCAATTAATTTTGTTAATTCACTTTTTTTCATAATATTTTTACCTCCTGTGCCCTCTTAACTCTTATGAACTAAGAACGCAATTAAATTTTTATAAAATAAAAAAGCCTTAATTTCTTAAGACTTTTGGTTAAGCTTTTCAAGAGCTTTTCTGTATTTACTTTGCAAATCCTTTATAACTTTTTTATAGTAAATAGTGTCATGTATTAAAAAATACAGAAAAATAATATTTAATAACACAGATATAATTAAGAATATTTTCACTCATCATCACCAATTCCTTTATCCTTTAACCAATTATTATAATCAGTATAGTCTATAACTTCCTTACTGTCATTATCCTTTCTTACACTCGGTTGCCAATCATCAAAGGGTACATTTATTAAAACACATCTACAGTTAGGATGGTTTTCAGGTGGTACTACTTTGTCAGGATCATCTACGTCAAATAGGTGACCATCAAGAGCAGCACACTCTTCACTTGTTTTATTATCCAATGTAGCTGAATATATCTGTTTTTTTACTCCTGTAGAAGCTGCTATATCATCTATTGCCTGCGACTGTACTCTTGCATTTTCAGTATTAACCAACCTTTGTGCATTATAAGCATTAACATTAAATATTTCTTGTATATCTTTTCCTATAGCATCAATAGTTGTATCGCTATTCATTGCATCAATAATACTTTGTTTAAGTTTATCTGCAACGTCAGCGGTATTGTCCCAAATTCTTTTAGAAAATATTTCTCCATCTATAGGATTGTTTACAGCTGCATTAATGTATTCATCTTTCAGAATATCAAATTTAAGGTCCACTTTTAAACCACTATCCATTACATAAGCATTTTTATAATACGTGTCACTATAATTATGCTTAAGAATATTAGTCACATTATCAACCTGCGTTTGTCCCATGTCCTTAGCCATAGCCTTTAATGTACTATCAACATCACCTATTATGCTTTTCCGTTGCTGCAGCGTCAGTTTATTTAGAAGTCCCTCCACAGCGTACTTTATATACATTAAACCTATAAATTTGTGAAGTTCGGTCAAATGGTCTTTCTGATTTTTGTAGGTAGTTTGCATTTGCTGATCTGCGTAATTATCAGCATCAATTTTTATTTGTTCAATTGCTGCCCGATACTCCGGATTGACCTTCGCCATTTGCTCCACCTCCTGCATTGTTCAATAAATCAGCTCCAACCTTATTAGGTTCGTTTTCCTTTTTAAGCTCTGCTATTTCGTTATCCACATTATCCACAAATGAAAGTTGAGAAAGTCCAGTCTTGAGTGAAAGCTTTCCATTAAGTTGGCTAATGATCTGGGACATCATTAAATCATCTGTTGGTATATTAGGAGTAATCTTGATGTCTATATCCTTCCAATCATAATTTTTACTCTGCTTTATCTGAAGGTATATGAAAAGAAACTGTAATCTTGTCTTAATGGCATCTGTAAGAGCTTGTATATTATTGGTACACTTTTCTTCAAGACCTATAAGCCTATTTCTAAGGGCTAAGGAGCTTGTATTACTTACTAACTTTTCATTGTTATTAATGTGTGAAGCTAACTGGTACATCTTATCCTCTAATGTATTAAGAGTGTTTTGCACAAAGCTATCGTTTATCTCTTTAATCAACCATTTAACATCTGCACCATTACCAGGTAAATTCATAATTCCAAGCTTTCTCATTTTGTCAAGGTCTGTTTCTCCGTTTGCATCCTTTGTTGTATCGTCAAGTTTACAACCTTTAAAGGCAAGGTAAGCATTTCTAAAATCCGATATTTCATTTACAACATCACTTAAATTTGTTTCGTAGCCATCTTGGAGCCCTTTAAGCATAGAGAATAAACTTTCATCTATAGTACCAATTTGAACAACGGAAACTGGAACTTGACCAAATACATTCGCATCAGCGTTATTACTTATAGATCCTATTCCGGTTATGTCATCAAAAAGAATAGTATCATTGTTGTTTCCCTCTATTTGACTACTGACAGCAGAATCAATAATCGGTGTAAATACATCACCAATAACAGTATAGTGTGTAATATTAGTGGTTGTATAAACATCAGCGTAAAGTGTTGCTGTAGTATCAAATTGCTTTGTCCAAAATCTTATAAAGAGTATTATGTTATCATAACTATCTCTTAATACATAGCTGTCTAATGGCGTACAAATTAAACTATTAAACATACCATTACTATCAATATAATAAAGCTCATAAGCCTCATTATAGATTAAAGACTGCTTACACAACTCCTTGTTATGTTTTTCCTTCCAATGTCTAAAATTAAACCTTATATTCTCAATTACATCTGTATTATCAGAATGGCTTGAATAAGTAACCTTGTTACCACAGCAATAACTAGCTTCTTCATTAATAAATTTCTGAATAAAATTACAACGTACTTTCGTATTAGCGCGTTTAGTAATCATCTGATATTTTTCAAGGGCATCCGTATGACCATCATAATATCTTTTCATTGTAAAATACTCATTCTTATGCATATCAAAATCTTGTTTACATTTTTTAAGTAACTCTAATCCTACTGGCAATATTCTCACCTCCTACAATCCTAATCTTCTACGGTCAAACAATTGAACTTTTTGAATGACTTTTATATTTTCAATCCTATTTGCAAACTCTGCCGTTATATCTGGCGCATCATCATGAACACTAAACTTTTGCCCCCTGAAATCAAGAATCTGATCTGTAAATTCCTTATCTTCTTCAGCAAAAATTATTTGACCTTTGTTCATGTAAGGAATGATAGTTGAAATTTTATCATCCTTATTTTTTTTCTGCATTTCATTTATAATTTCAAGGTTCCTAATACTTAAAACCGGATCTACTTTGATTTTATTTTCAAGCAGGTTTGCATCCGCACCATTAAAGGTGTTTTTTTCAATATATATATGAGTAATATCCGGATATTCTTTCAAAAGCTCCATGGCATGACTTATATATTTATCAAAGTCAGTTCTTGCATTTATTTTTGCAAGTTCAGCCTTACGGGCATACTTTAAATTATTTTCACCTTCGGAACCAATTAAATAAGCGCTATAATCGGACTTTCCATTATCCGTACTTGCTGGGTCCATGCACAACATTGTTTTTATAAAGCTATGTGTTTCAATTTCTTCTCTTGTTTCCGTTGCAACTGTCTTGAACCACTTACTACCAATACTATCAACATCACCCTGAACCTCTTGCTTGAAACTACTTGGATTTTCATAGTAGCTAAGAGCCATGTCAAGGCAGTCCCAAAATTCAGCCCACAATAAAGGAAACTGCATTTCCTTCTCGTGACTATAATAAAATTCTTTGGCATCCTCAAGATGAGTTTCATTCTTAAAATCAAAAAGGATGTTTTTGAATTGTTCCCATAGACCACTGTTGAAATATGTGTCTATATCATCAATCAAAACACCCTTTTCCTTTTTAAATTTCCATGTAGGTTGTTTAAGAAGTCTGCTGTAAAAACATTCTTTATGTTGTAAAGTTCCAAGAGCTATAAGTGTGGTACCTTTTTTTATTACTATACCAGCTCTTTTGACTGCTTTCTGAACTGCATACTTAACGTCATCACTAAACCTTTTCCATTTCTTTTCTCGTGCGTCCTCTGTTCGCACGTCATCTTCAGATTGATAATCGTCTAAGAGAATTAAGTCTGGTCTACAGTTCCCATATTTACGTCCACGCATTGGAGAACTGGAGGAAATAGCTTCTATAAATGTCTTATTGGTAAACTCTAATTGAGTTGAGTTACATACATATCGCTTATCTCTATCATCAAGGAGCTTCCCAAAAGCTTTTTCAATATATTTGTTTTCTAAGAAAGTGTTCTTAATATCCTTGATGAACTTCTCAGCAGTACTTCCTATATCACTACAAATCAAAGTGTATTTCTTTATCCCATATGCATGACACCAACATGCAGCTGAATAAGTTCCAAAGATAGACTTTCCCGTACCTCTCGGAAGTATTCTCCCTATCTGACTTGATCCATCGCCTATTATACTTTCCTGAATGTCTTCCCAAATTTCATGGTGAACTTTTGCTAGCGGTGCTGCCGTATTATTTTCTTTTGGTAGAAAAGTGTCCTGAAGAAAATACATACAAAAAAACTCTACTGACATTTTTCCTAGTTGCCAAGCGAGTCCATGGTATCCGTAAAGATTAGAACTATGTTTTAGAATCATATTGGTTGCTGCATCTTCGCTGAAGCCTACTTTCTGCAAGTGTGTAAAAAGCAAGTAATTGTTTTGTTCATCCTCTGTTTTAAACTCTGGTATTTCTTCACTCACATAGTCCACCTCCTTGACTTTTAAAATTTATGTGGAAAATCTGTAGCCCCTCACGGGGCATCCGCGACCTCCGCGATTTAGAATGTACCCGGCTTTATGCAACTTAAAAATTCTAATTTCGTCAAATAAAATTTTATCGAAATAAGAAAATTGCTTATAAATGGCACTGTTAAGCCATTCTTACTCATATGCAACTTATATCAATTAGTTTTATGCATAAAGTTTTTAATATTTATACAGTTTTAAAGTAGTTATACATTGTTTATGCAATAGTTTATACATTTACTTATACTTAACTTTAAACTTCTTTAACTCTGCTTCAAGTTCCAATACATCAGTACCATTACTATTATCATCTTGTGTACTATCGCCTATAGAGGCAGTAGGCACACCCATAACTCTATTGAGTAAGTATTGATTAGCAGCCAAACAAACTCTTTTATCGCTCTTGTCGTTTGCTAGAACCTTTATATTATCTATATATATAGCCATATCCTTCATTATTAAGCGGTTACCTTGGCGTGATAACTCTTGCTTGCGCTTGTCAAGCTCAGCCTTAACAATATCCTTATTCATCCAACTATATATAGTGTTTCGTGTTACTTTTAATTGCTTTGCTATATCTGTTATATTTAAGCCCTCTATAAGGAGCGACACCAACGTACTTTCTTTAGTGGTTAATATATCGTCCTTCATTCACTACCTCCCTTCTAGCGCTTAGCACACTACACATTTTTTAATATAAAAAAGACACCCAGGAATTAAATCTCCTAAGGTATCTTTTAAACTTTCTATGATATTATTATATAACACTTTAACACTAAGAAAATGTTAGCTTACAGTTTTAAAACAGCTCTTAAACAGTTTAATAACTGTAAATCAACTCTGCTAATTTATTTATTATTTCACATCTCTTTTTACAACAATAATCCTTGTCCATATTTATCTCTTTTCCTATTGCAATCCATGTTTTTTTAGGTTGAGTAAAATATCTTAATTCTACTAATTTATAAGACTCACCTGTTAAACTCTTCAATGCATTATCTATTTTCCTTTTTAAATTAAGATTATATTCTTTAACTCCTTCAAGTTGCTTTATTAATTTTTCTTTTTTTACAACTTCATTTTCTACAGAGCTATTGAATTTGAATGTAGGGCTTGATTTTTCTTCATAGCTTATTCCAGTTATTCCAGTGTAATCATTTTTTAAATTTTCTATATCTATCTCAATATTTTTTATCTTAATCTCTAAATTTTTATAATTATATAGAGCATATTCAGTTTTTTTAAATATATTTTCTTTCATCTTATCACCTTGCTTTAATTTTTATGTTCAATTTCTTTGATTTTATCCTCAAAATTCTTCTTTTTTACACTTAATTTCGGTAATTCAGTCCAATTTTTATTCAAAACTGCTTGTTTTTCTTCTTTTTCCATTTGATTTAGTTATTGCTTGTAAAGCCTTATATTATCTATATCCATAGCAATTTTGCTCCTTTTAGTGTAACGTTTTTTGTAACGTTTGTAACATTGCAGTGTTACAGCTACAAGCCTTATATACCAATGCTTTCATAGATTTTTTTATGTGTAACGTTTTTTGAAAAATACATAGTATATATACATATATGTGATATTATATTTACTCATGTGTAATATATATATTAATATATTATGTTACAATAATATATTAATATATAATATATACCGTAAAGCCTTGTGTGGGGCGGTTTTTGAGGTGTAACATTTTTGTAACATTGCCTGCTTTTTTACGTTACAAATCGCCTTTTTATGTTACACTTTTCGCTTACGCCACCCTTTAAGCCGCTATTTTGAAGACTTTACGTACTTTCTAAAAAATGTTACAAATTCATATTGTATTTAAATTACAACTTAAACCTACAAAGATAATCACACTTTTTACTATGTCTCGATTGGCTAACAATAAATTCAATTTCTATTGCTGCTTCACAGTAACCACGTTTATACTCATCCTTTCTCCCTGTCCAACCTTGAACGTATTGAAGATTAGTCCATATATATTCTTGTAAAATATAATTACATAACCAATTCATATTAACCCAAAGGTTTTTATCATATTCTATATTGTCCAACACTTTTATATTATTCAAATTAACAACATCGCCAATAAAATTGTCCGACACTTTAGCAATAACTTTCTCTAGTTTGTCAGTAAAATTTTTACCTTCCTGCTCTGAAACAAATTTAAATAAATTTTCATCAATTCGTGCCGCTATTTTTACAGTAGATATTTTAATCACCTTCTTTACTTTACCTTATATTTAAATTTGCTTTAATATTTTGGTATGTTATAATATCTTTAATGTGTATTGTACTCGATTCCTGATTGCGAATGCTGGTGCACTCGATTTCTGTGATAAGATAAAAGTCTTTGACAAATTGATTATACCAATTTCATCATATGCACTATTATTTATCATTGCTTGTTTTTTAGAAGGAGTTGATAATATGGTTGCTTGTTTATTCGTTAACTTTATAACTACTTTTATCACAGGAATCAGAGATCGGGTAGAGTACACATTTATTCAATTCTAGCCAAACGGAATAACATTATCTTCATTTGTAACATCAACGAGATCCGGCGGAGCTATTGCATCAACTTTAAGTTTTCTTAGCTTTTCCATATTATAGGTATCAAATCTAATAATCTTACCGTCAACCCTTATGAGCTTGTTTGCTGTTCCTGTCAAATATCCAGACTTTGTTGCTTGCTTTTTAAAATCCCTGTTTTCTAAAATATGCATATTCAATCCTGTATTTTTCATATACACTCTTATCTGATTCAGCATTTCAGAAGTTTTTATAAATACTCCATCAACCCTATGGACAACAACGCTCATGCCTTCGCATCTTCCATCATCTATCATGTCATTGTAGATTGTTAACATTTGTTCTACTATAGAATGAGCTTCTTCGCCGCCTTCTAGTACTTCCAATTTTATATTTTTAATCACATGATCCATGTACCCTGTAATTGTCTTAATTTTATATTTTTTAAGAAGCAAATTAAGAATTTCCATGCCTACACATATATTAATGGCAGTATTAAGGGGGCGGTCTTTTAAATCTTGAATGTTTTCTGAGACTTTATTTCTTATTTGAATGTACTTATCAGTTGATAAATTCAATATTATTTCAATTAAACTTTTACCTAATTTATTTAATAAATTTTCATTTTCCATAAGCCATTTTATCTCTTTGCCGCTCTCTGGAGTTCTTTCATTCTTGGATGTATATATTATGCAGCTTCTGTCCATAAGAGCCTTTTCGTTATTGTAATAACCTTCTTCTCCGGCGATAATCACAGGGCGCCCTAAATAAAAGTTTTTAGATTTCAAAGACTTATCTCCTCTTGCAACAGTAGAGCCATCATATAAATTTCTTAACACCTCGGAAACTTTGGATATTTTATATCTGTCCCATCTTGAAGGTTTATGCTCTTCATAGATCATGCTGTAATTACCATCACTAAGGTCTTTTATCAAACTGAAATTCGTAGCCAAACCTAATGATTTAATTTCATTGGTGGCATAATTTAATATTGGAGCTATTACGTTCTCCAATATGGTACTTTTACCGCTGCCACTCTCTCCGACAATTAGCAAGTGATGTAATTTGATTTTTGCAGCTCTACATTGTGCCACTGCTAAATTATTTATAATAGTACCTATAATAGAAATTGTTTTTTCTGCGGATGCGAACCTAAAAAGATGCTTTTTAATTTCTTTTAGCTCCGCAGTTGTTAACTTTTCTATTTCCATTACATCAACATTATTACGTCCATCACTTTTAATGTTTTGATAAATTTTATCTTTTCCTACAGCTCCATCATTGGTTATAAAAAATACCTGGTTGTCCTTTTCTTTAAATTGAACCCCATTGTAAACTTCTTCTATTTCCAAAGCGAAAAATTTATTTATCCAAGTTTTTAAATCTGTTAAATCGTCCACCCTACCTTTAAAGGCTAAATCTAGGGTGCCGAGGAAATTTTTAAAACTCTTAACATCATCAAATACTGTAGAAGGACCTTGGCGGCTAATTGTCTCACCTGTAGTGGATTTAAAAACTAATTTAACACCCTCTTGATCTTCATCCACAAACCTAACTCTAGTCGCTTCAATCAATTTAAAATCAGTTAGGTATTTCTTTTTGTAAGTTATTTCATCATCCTTTTCTTTTGGAATCTGCTTATAAATCCCTCTGTTATCCTGCTGCAACTCAAATTTACTTTTTAAATCCAAACTTCTATTAAATGCATTAAATAAATCTTTCTTAGTATGTCCGGCATCTAACCAGTCGGTAATGTCTTTGTTGTCTCCTAAACTTTTTATGCCTGGAAGATTTATAAATTTAAACTCTTGAGAGCTTTTATAAAGTTCTTTGTAAATATGCCACTTGTATTGCTCCCCCGCTTCCCCAGTATCACTACATACGTAAATTCTTGCATCTTCTAAGACAGAAATATTTTTACAACCCTTAATGCTTGTCGCAACATAATCGCTATTTTTAAGCTGTGAGTTGAGCGTGTTGGCATCTTTTTCACCTTCGCATATAATTATTACTTTTTTATCTTTAATACCTTCTATGACCTTGTACAGATTGTATGGAAGTTCGTCACAACCACGTTTATTAATTACCTTGTCACCCTCTATGTGATAGTAAGAGAGCTCTTTTTTACCATCAGCGTTCTTAAATTTTGCTTTAAAATAAGCAATCTCACCCTTATCTTTCACAAAATTAAATATTCCTAGGAGCTGCTGTCCTTTTCTGAATTTGGTTAGCTCCCATTCAATATAACCTTTGACTTTTTCTCTTAATTCCTCCTGGGGGCTTTTTTTTACTGAGAGCCCTAAATATTCTCTTGCCTTTATATAATCAATTTTCTTAAGCTCCATAATGAAGTCAAGAGCGTCGCCCTGCTTATCACACCCCCAACATTTAAATTTTTCTTTGTTTTTATCTGGGAAAAACTTAACTGATAGGGAAGGTGTTTTTTCGTTATGAAAAGGGCACTTAATGTACCCTTGTTTATTAAAATGTTGCCCTGTTTCTCTTTCTATGAGCGTTTTTAAATCTATGTCTTGAAGTTCCACCTTCTCACCTCTTTTCTAAAGTAAAATTTAATTTGTAAGTTAGTTTATTTTTTCAAGTCTTGCAGCTCCACAGTCATATACAAAATTGGCTGTTTCGCCTTCTCTGTTTTCAACGGTTACAGAATTAAAGCTCACTTTTTTAACTTTAACAATTTCTCCATTTGCGGCATATCCCGGTGCTCCTTCTCCAACTATTCGTAAAGATTCTCCTTCTTTTACTTCTGAATATTTAATCATAATTTTTCTCCTTTCTATATGTTGTTAACATTTTTCAACCTGTGGACTTATATCTGCGTCCAATTCCTTTAAGAAATTTCTAACACTATAGTAGAGCTTTCTATATATCTCAAAACCAGTATTTTTATTTTCAGTAAATATGGTGTCATACAAATATAAATCCTGTATGCTGCTTAACCTTCCTAAAAAAGCTGTAGGCTTGTATAAACTTCTATAATTGCCTTTCTTTATATTTTCCATACCGTTTTTATCCTCAATGATGAGATATATTTTTATACCTTTAGTCTTTGCTCTTTGAAGTTCTCTTATAAGCCTTATATCATCATGCGTATCCGTCTTTTCAGCTAGGTTATTGGCAAGCTCATCAATACTATTTTTTCTTTCAACTGCTACAGGGAAATAAATATCCCTATATATGCCTTTCTCTGGACACTTTGTAATAATCGCAGTGTAATCGCCCTCGTCAATTTTTTGCTTTTTATATGGAATTTTATTTCTGTCAAAATAATCAAGAATATGACTATTTTGCTGTTCTCTAGTGTCGTACAATACTTTTAAGTTTTCCTTTAATAACTTGTTTACTTCTGTTTCTGTAAATCTATAATGCATTAACTCACCTTCCCTTATAGTTGCCCTATTTTCTTTCTTCTGGCTTTCTGCTTGTTGGTTATAAGCACGTACATAACATCTGATTCCGCTTTCTTAGCCTTAGCAACTTTTCTTTGTGCTAAATCCTTTACTGTTTTTTCTGTTAGCTCCTTTGGAGTTAGTTGGCTCATTTTGCACAACCTCCTTAATCTTTTATAACAGTTATAAATAAACCAACATCTATTTTTTGTAGATCCTCAAGCTCTGCATTCTGTATAAAATTTAATGCAACAGTATGTCTATTACTAACGATCATATCTTTTCCAATTAATGTTGTGATTTTTTTGCTTCTAGAGTCACCCTTTAAACATCCATTTTCTCGAACTTCATAACTTGTAAATTCAACCATACGTGTCATAATATCAATCTCCTAAACTTTTTATTTTTTTTTAAAAAGGAATATCTCCGTCGTCAATAGGAGTAACAGGCATATCACTGTAATTTGAAGCTGCTGGATTATCCGGTGGATTGTTTTGGCTTGGTGCTGAATTGTTGCTACCCTTATCCTGTAAAAAGTCAATATCCTCGACCAAAACATCCGTACTCCATCTGTTATTACCTTCTTTATCAACATACTTATTTATTTGAAGCCTTCCACAAACTCCAAATCTATTGCCTTTTTGGACATTATTAGCTATGGCCTCGGCTCTTTTTTCCAAAGCATACACAATTTATAAAATCTGCCTCCTGGGGCTTACTTTTATCAAATCGTGGTCTATTAACTGCTAACGTAAACTTTGTTACTGCCAATCCGTTCCCCGGAGTATAATTTAACTCCGGGTCCTTTGTTAATCTTCCATTTAGTATTATTTTATTCATTCTAACACCTTGCTTTCAGGTACTTCATAATTAACTTTAAAATGATTTATCTGCTCCATTAACTCGTCAACCTTATCAACTACAGCCTTAAAATCTTTTAATCCTGTACCATTAATTTCCCTCTTGACTAATGTTTTTAGTGCTTCTTTTACATTAGGCTCATAGCTTATTGCATCCCAAACAATTTCTCCTTTGCTTTTGCCACCTTCAATTATTCTTCTTTTAAATAACACAACATTTAAAATATCAGCTTCTATCTTGTAATCATTATTTATGTTATTAGCTGTTTTAACTGCTATAGGTGAACTTTTAAGCGTTCTATTCTCCTTTAACAATTCCAAATAAGCTTGTTTTCTTTCCTTGTCTGGTAAAGCTATATAAGCCCTCATTTGCTTGTTAAATTCTCCGTAATCAATTTTTGCAAACATCTATATCACCTCGTTATCTTCATTTGGTTTGGATCTTGTCCAGGTTCTATATGTTCCTCTAGCAAATAGCTTGCCTCCATGTCTGCTGTATGAAGTGCGGCAGCCGCAGGAAATAAATTATATGCATTGCTTAAATTCATCATCATTTCTTTAGGTTCCGTATTTCCCATGTGTCACCTAATCATTATTATTTCTTGCTTAGTTAGTCCTATAAGATATTGAAGCATAATAACTGACTTTTCTCCGTGTCCTATTGGGAAATCATCTTGAACTTTATAACCGTCATAGCTCTCCCACCTATTAGCATCATTCTTTCGCCAACATTGTTGCTTGTTGTAAAAATTTATTTTACAGAAGTCATGTAGTAATGCTGCTATAATTACAGTTTCTTCAGATAAACCTAAATTAAATCTCTTGTTTTTCTCTGAAAATAAACTATATACATTCAGACTGTGTTCTGCTAGCCCACCGTCATAATTACCGTGATATTTTGTACTAGCAGGAGCGACAAAGAAGTCGCTTTCCTCCATGTACTTTATTACTTTATCAATACCTTTTCTTCCAGTACTATTAAGTAGTTCTATAACTGTCTTTTTAACTTCTTTAATATCCTTCATTACTTAACAGCTCCTTTGTTCAAAACTTCATATTTAATTTTGTTATCTCTTAAGAATTGTCCAATAGCTGCCGTTTGATGCACATTTCCAGTAATTTTAAAACTTACAAAATACAAAGGTTCATCTACTTTTATAGGTTCCTGGAGTGGCTTCGTATAATATTGAGCTGTTGGAACTTCAACTGGTTCTGGCACTGCTGTTGGTTGTGGTGCTTCTTTTGGTGGATTTTCCGCAAGTTTAATTTTTTCAGCCATTTGGTTGATTCTGTTTATTACCTCCGGAACTGAATAACCTCTTTCAACAAGATTCTTGAAATCTTCGTATTTAATTGGTGTATTTATTTCCTTATTAACATTTTCTATTGTTGTCTTAACTATTTGGATAATTTCCTCCTCTTTGGCTTGTTCTTGAACCAAAGCGTAAACTCTTTGTTCTATATCCTCCTTTATGCTCTTTACACTCGCTGAGAGGTTCATATATTTATCAAGTACAGTTAACTTACTCGCATACTTTTCATTAAGCTCATGAGCTTGTACGCTCTCCTGTATAAGTTCCAAAGCCTTTTGCCTTTTCTCTTCTCTCTTCTTATCATCAAAGATCTTAATTCCGTTTTTAATCGGCTGCTCTGCCTTTTCTACTAAAGAGATCAATTCTTTGCATTGGCTCTCAAACTGTGTTATGGGCTCTGACATTTCCTTTTTCTTATCTTTCCTGAAGGTATCTATCTTATTTCTAAGCCCTGCCAACTGCTTTTGGTCTGCTTTACAAGTGCTCAAACCTTCCTCGGTAACAATTATTCCTTTGTACTGCTCCATCTTCTCCGAAAGAGCTGCTTTCATTTCATCAAAGTTTATTTTAATTACAGGTAAAGTCTCCTGTTTTATTTCAAAATCTAACATTATTTATCACCCTTCTTTTTATTTTTGTAGTATTCTTTTAAAGCTTCTCTCATAAGTTTAGGTATGTTATTGTCTCCACATATCCATAAAAATTCATTGTTTTCATCTACCAATTGCAACTCACAATATGGTTCTCCATTATCGTTATAATGTGGTTTTGAAATGGCTATTTTCTTTATCTTAATTCCAAATTCGCCACGCATAATTAGCCTCCTAAATCCCTAAGTCCGGGGTATTATTTTCTTTTTCCATTTTTTCTAACTTATTGTTCAAGGTTTTTAAAATAGCTGTAAAATTACCGTTTGTTATATCCTCAACTTTCTTGATTTTATAAAAATCCAAGAACAACTTTTCATCCGAATCTGTTTTCTTAATCATTTCCTTTATAGTTGCGACTTTAGCTATATCTATTTTTTTATGCTTAAGCATTGCCTCTTCGTCTGGTTCTGTTCCGTCAAGTGCGTCGCTCTCAGCTATCTCAAAAGCCATCACATATAAGTAACGTCTTGCATAAGTTTGAGTTGCACCTATATTCTGTATTGGGTGGCAACCCTTAAGCTCTGCTAATGCTATAGGAGTTGAAAAATATATTTCTTCCTCTGTGTTTTCAGTATTTATTATGGTCAGTTTGGCTTCCTCCAATGTAAAGGCAAACAATGCTACAAGACCATACTTGTCCATTAGTTCATTGATTTTGGGTAAGAAGTCACTTAATTCAAAATAGGTGTAGTGAGAAAACTTATTTTCTCCTGTCTTTTTTAAGTCTGCCTTTTGGAGCTCTACCCTGCATCTTTGCAACTTTTGGTGAATGTTCATTGTCTTAGTCTCCTTTGCTTCACTCATTAGCATTTTCCTCACTTTCCTCTTTTCTAATCTCATAGCCTCCTGTGCTGACAGTTAATTTTTCATCCTCCATGATTTCTATCTGAATATTGACCTTTACTGGATAATCCTTATAATCCTTCAGTTCTTCCGGCAAATTCTTTTTTACTAATCTCTCTATCCCTTCTCCATTTATAGATACACCGTAATCAGTTTTGTATAAAAAACAATTGTTTGCTTTTATTTCTAAAGTTTTCATTTATTTTTACCTCCATTTGATTTTTGCTCCATTCTGTATTAGAATGGAAATATCGAATTTTTATTTTTGGCTCTTTTCCTAAGAGCTCTTTTTTATTTCTGCGGCATTTGAAACACAAATTGCTTTGAATATCTTGTGCCATTTGCGATTACATCTTTTGAAGCTCCATCAATTAACTTTTGTTGTATTGTGTCTAATACTCTTAGAGCTCTTTCTTCTGTGTCGTATTTTCCTAAAACATCAGCGTCCTCTGCAGTTCCATTCCAAGAAATATAATTTATAATTGCAAACTTATTGTTCTTTATGTCCTCTTCAATACCAAGTCTTTTACTTTCAACTAAACTTTTTTTGTCTTGACTTCTAAACCACATACATTACATCTCCATTCTTTTTAAAATTTGATAATAAATAATTGCAGTTCTAACCAAGTAGTCTTTATTGCTTTTTACACCTAACTTAAGTCTATTTCCCTTGATATCACTAGTAGTTTCCTCCATGACCTCCGAAAATTCATCATCAGTCATTTTGATGCCTTTGCTTTCAAGCTCCTTTCTTATCATGATTTTTCCTCCTTACTGTTCCTCAGTATCAAATTTGATTGTGTCGTCCTCGCTGTCATATCTAACCCTTTGTATAAAAAATTCTGGGTTTTCTGCATCAAAAATTTTATAACCATTTTGACCTAGAACTGAAAGTTGATTGTTTATAAGATCAATAATTGTTTCAAACGCTTTGTTCTTCAAATTTTATCTCCTCCGTTTCATCTAAATTTCCACCATGTAGCCATCTAAGACATTTATTCAAGTCTGTAAATTCTTCTGTCCATGCCTCGCCTGTAGAGTTATCAATTCCAACAAACATATCATCTTCAATTACTAAAAACAGTCCCACAGGCTCACATTTATCGATTATTTCATTAGCTCTTTTTATGCTAACAACTGCTATCATCTGCAAGCCTCCAAATCCAAAATCTTTTCATTAAGGCTGTCATTTTCTGCTTTTAATGCTTCATTCCTATTCTTTAAATCATGATTTTCATTTTGTAATTCATCTATACGCTGGCTTAAAGCCTTAACAAGTTCACTCATTGCTTATTCACCTTCTTTCGAATGTGACATGTAGCTTTTGGCATAACTCCTTGTTTTCTAAGCATATTTACCTTTTGCCTGACAACATTGACAGTTCTGCCAAGTGCTAGGCTCATTTCCTCGCCATCAATTTTGTTATACCAATGTAATAGATAATCAATTTCGTCAGAACTCCATGGTTTGTTTTGCCTATCATGAAAGTTTGGATTATATTTCATTAATCCGTGGCAGTCATACTCGATTTTCTCTCCTTCCATAGTTTTTCACCTCTTGATTAATACCAACTATGCACTGATGACACATGAAACCATTCATCATTTTCACAAGTAGCTTTTATGAACTTTGACATATGCTTTCCTCGGCCTTCCTTTGCGATAGCAACCTTAACAATTTCATGATCCGCAGGAAATTCAAATGCTGCATAAAAGTTCTTAAGAAATCCTGTAAAAATCTTTTGAGCTTCTAAGGGTAATTTGTTAAATCCCTTAATTTTTTCCGCTACTGGTAATTGATTATTCATTAAAACGCCTCCTTTAAAATTCAACTAAATAAACTATCTTGTCGTCTTCTGTGCAGTACAGCATTTCATAACAATTGATTTTGTCTTTAAACTGAACCTTGTATAAATTTAGAGTTCCAAGTTTTACAATACTAAGAACAAATACAGGACAACATGAAGCAAGTCTTTTAATTATCCACTTTATATCAAAGCCATAGTTTTCTAGGATGTATTTACGTCCTTCCTTTATGCCTCGCATAGTACTAATATTCTTCATTTAGAGTTGCCTCCTTTGAAACACTTTTTATATTCATTTAAAGCAATTTCTTCAAGCTTTCTAGCGTAAAATTCAGCATCTTCGTAAGAATATCCAAGTGACTTTTGAGCGTCCTTTATAAGCTTCTCATGTGGGGTATCTTTTTCTTGCTTTTCTATTTCAAAGTTGATTTCATTATTTGGTTGAAAATCTATAATGTAAGCTGTAGCCATTCCCATACTAGGCAGCTCTTTAGATTTTTTATAAATCTGCTCTGCAAGTTTTTGTCTAAATTCGAGTTTTGATATTTCTTGGATCTCTTCTGTAATGTCCTTCCCTACTAAAATATTTGTGCATCTGTAATACCTCTTAGTTGTTAAGTCCTTGCTGTATACGACAACGCTGTCACCTTTAATTATTGAAAATATGTGCTTTAATTTAAGCATTTTATACACTCTCCTTTGATTTATTTATGCATTCGCGAAAGTCGTCTTCCTAAATATTATTGAAGAGACTTTCATTGTTAACATGCCTCTTCACTTTTAGCATTAGGAGTAGTGTTACATTTTGGTATCATACGGGTAAAAAAAATATCATTGACTGATAATCCAAAAGCGTTCGCGATACTCACTGCCTCCAACATTGACCATTTAGGTACTCTACTGTTAAGCCTTCGTTGCATAGTTATGTCTGTTATACCTGTTTTCTTACATAAAGTTGCTTGAGTCCAGTTCTTATATTTAAGTAATAACTTTATGTTTTTATTTGCATGACTCAAATCGTTTTTCATCTTTTTTGACCTCCTTTTGTTACCTTATGGTATCAGTATAAAACCAATTTTGCATGAAGTCAACACATTTCCGAAAGATTTTTATAGTTTTTTTGAATAATTGTATTGCATTTTGGTAACGCTTATAATATAATTTACACGTAGCAATTCGAGGAGGGTAATCAAATATGAAACAGGTAAGTTTAGAAATTTTTGCGCAGAGGTTAAGAAAATTAAGAGAAGAGCATGGATTAAGCACACGAGCATTAGGCGAAATAGTTGGGACTAGTAATGCGACTATTTCTAGATATGAAACTGGAAAACGTGATCCGGATTTAATGGTTGTGCATAACATTGCCGAATATTTTGGTGTTACCATTGAGTATCTATGCGGTGAAGATATTAACCCTGATAAAGAAAATATAATAAGGCTTTTTTCTAATTTGTCTGATGAATCCAAAAAGGATGCAATTAAATATATGACATATCTGTATGAAAAAGAAAAGGAGTGATGCTTTATGGAAGGTTCTGTTACTAAACGAAAAGATGGTCGGTGGCAAGGTGTTGTAGATATTCCAACTTTAACTAAAAAGAGAACCAGAAAATATGTATACGCTTCTACTAGAGCCGAATGTAGAAGAAAAGTAAATGCTTTAATAGAAGAAATAGAAAACAATGGCGTTTTAAACCCAGATAAATCAACATTTAAAGAATTTGCTCAAATTTGGTTAGATACTTATTGTATAAACCTATCTCCTACCACCATAAATGGCTATAAAAAATATATATCTTATATAAATAAATATATTGGTGAGGCAATGATGATTAAAATATTGCCAATACATATTCAAAAAGTTATTAACGATTATTCAAAATCACATTCTGAAAAATCGTGTGAGAACTTTGTCGGAGTTATACATGGTGTTTTTAAATATGCAATTTTAAATAAGTCGCTTAAAGTCAATCCATGTGATGGGATTAAAATTCCTCAGGACACAACTAAATATCAATATTATATTTACAATGAAACTGAATTTAATAAATTGCTCGAATTTGTTACAGGGAGTAAAGAAGAGATTCCTATACTGTTGGCGGCTCTGTGTGGCTTAAGAGTTTCTGAAATCATGGGATTAACATGGAATGATATTGATTTTGACACACATGTAATAAATATTAGGAGAGCTAATGTAAATGTAAATAGTGCAGTAATAGAAAAAAGTACAAAGACTAGAACATCCTATAGAGAAATAGTAGCGCCCTCGTATGTAATAGAAAGGTTATCTTTGTATAAAAGTGTAGGATATGTCTATCCTAAAGAGAATGGTTCTGCTGAAAACGCTGGTAATTATGGTAATAGATTTCGTCGGATGCTAAAAAAAGCAGGACTGCCCCATACACGTTTTCATGATTTAAGACATTTCAATGCAACTATGATGTTAAGTCATGGTATATCAGACAAGGAAGCTGCTGCACGTCTTGGGCACTCGGATATAAATATGACAAAAAAATATCAGCATATACTAGGAAATATGAAAACCAAAACAGCTGATATACTTGATAGTATTGTAAAAAAACCGGATGTCAAAAAGGATGTCAAATGACCTTTAAATGCCTTTATATATGGCGGAGAAGGTGGGATTTGAACCCACGTGCCCAAAAGGACAACCGCATTTCGAGTGCGGCTCGTTACGACCACTTCGATACTTCTCCACTTTTCATACTAAATTATTATACTAAATTGATATTAAAAAATCAAATACGTATGGACATAGACACATGTTCTATACCTGCCTCATCAAACTTTTCTCCATATGCCTCAAACCCTAACTTCTCATAGAACTTTTGTGCATATGCCTGTGCATGTATAAAGACTTCCCTTACTCCATCTTCAACCGCCTTTTTAAGCATTTCTGTAACTAAAATCTTCCCAAGTCCAGTGCCTCTATATTCTTTTGCCACAGCAATTCTGCCAAAAAAGCACTTGCTATTATCAAATATTATTCTTCCAACTGCAACTACAGCCTTATCCCTATAGATAACAATATGATCACAGTCTTTATCAAATTCGTCAATTTCCATATCCTCTGGAACATCTTGTTCTCCTACAAAAACTTTTTTTCTAAGTTCCAATCCATCTTTTAAATTCTTGCTCCCTTTAAACCATCTTACTTCCAATTTTTTATCCCCCATCGTATTTTTAATCCTTCTGCACTTAAAAAAATCACTTAATAAATCACTGCATTCCTTTGAATACAACCATTTCACATTTACATTGTAGCCTAAACTATCATTTTGAACTAAATTAATTACAGAACCACAAGCACCAGCTTCAGGATCAAAGGTTCCTATATATATTTTACTAATTCTACTCTGGGAAATAGCCGCTGCACACATAGCACATGGCTCAAGCGTCACATACATTTCACAGCCTTTAAGTCTCCAATTATTAAGTCTTTTACTAGCCTTTTTTATTGCAAGAACTTCTGCATGAGCTGTTACATCTGTTAAGCTCTCCTTCATATTGTGAGCCGCTGCTATAACCGCATTATCTTTTACAATCACAGCCCCAACTGGTACTTCACCCTCCGAAGCTGCAATTTCTGCTTCTTTAATTGCTAAATCAAGAAATTTATTTTCCATAATTTCTCCTTTAAACTTTGCTATAAATAACCTGTAAGATAGAAAAGGCTAATATCAAATTCATACTGACAACTCAGTTCACAATGCACAATTAAGGATGATTTACCTTTCGCTTTGCTCAGGTAAATCTTAGAACTTGATAGTGTCACCTTCGCTGAACGCTATGTTTAAGCGCTTTGCGCGCATTAAGTTTAAGATCTTTCAAAGCGTAGCGGAGAAAAATCATCCTTCATTGTACTTTGTACTCTGCTTTTCAAATTCCAGTTTATCGATATAAACATTCAATTTTCAAGTAAGTTCCTCTGCAAACGATTCTCACGTAAAATTCCATAGGTACGGAGGAATTTTTTCCTTGCACTACCGTGGGAGTGAAGTAACAATGCTGCAGGAACGATTTAAAAAAATTCTAATAAATCTTGGTTGAAAATTGTAAAATACTTAGATATTTCAATCTGTCTGAGCATTTCTTCAGCGAGTTATTGAAATATCTTAGTATTTTATGATTTTTGGACCTTAGATTTATAGAATTTTTTTAACGTGCCAAAGTATTGTTACTTCACTGAATTCTCCCCGTCTTTAAGAATTCCTTAATGCCTTTATTTCTAATAAGCTTCACAAAAAAATATAATATGATGATAAATCCTATTAACTCAGGACCATAACATATAGGATCTGAAATTAATCTAGTAAAATCATCAGAGACCCAGCTACCTTCTGCTCTTGGTGGAAACTTTATCCCTAAAAATGGCCACAAAGCTATCTTTGGAAACTCCCACATACTATCCAATACTTGATGTGCTAAGCTTCCTATTCCCAATAACAAAATTCCATTCTTCTTGTACTTATAATTTCTGTAAAACCCAATACTTATTAATAGTATAGCGAATATAAGTGAGTGAGCAAACAATCTACTATTATGAAAAACATTTCTCAGAAGAAACATACCTATAGGTTTATCTATAATATCCGGTAATACTGCTCCGACAAGCACAAACCTATAATCTATATTTAGTTCTTTTTTATTTCCCTTACTTAAAATTTTTTCACCTATTCTAACAGCCGCTACAGTAGGTCCTAAATGTCCAAAAAATATCATAAAATATCTCCTTGTTAATAATTTAAATGCAAACTAAAATCCAACTCAATTCACAATGATAAAGTTATTATTAGTAATTTCAATCTTCCTTGCAGTTTATATATATTATACTATATTTATTAAATTTACGCAGTTTATAAAAATTGTGAAGCAATATTGCTTCACAATTTTTTAGTTGACAAATTATTGTAAAAGTTATATATTAAATCTATACCATTAAAGTATACTTTAAAGGAGAGAACCATGAGAATAACACAAGAAGCAGATTATAGTCTCAGAGTTGTACTTCACCTTTCCAGAATTGGAGTTAATGAAAGAGTTGATGCTGCTACTATTGCAGAGCATGAACATCTTCCACTGCGTTTTTTATTAAAGCTACTGCGAAAACTTATTAAAAGTGGAATAGTTAAATCCTATAGAGGCGTTAAAGGTGGTTATTCATTAAATAAATTACCAAAGGACATTACACTTAAAGATGTGATTGAAGCTATAGATGGTCCTATTCTAGTAAATAGATGTCTTGCTGACCCTTTATATTGTAGTGCCAAAAGAGCTGGTAAATGTGAAATACATAATGCTTTATCTTCTATTCAAATATCTTTAATAGAAAACCTTAAAAAAGTAAACTTCGAAGACTTAAAATCTGGCAAAATCGCCCATTAGGATGAATTTTAAGTTTCATAAAATTTATCTTTAACCAAGCACCCACTAAGCTTGGTTTTATATAAAGCAAAAACTATACCAAAAAGGTATTATTTTGAGGAGGAATAACAATAATGAGTCAATGTGAAAACTATAATGTCTGTGCTGATGCAGATTCAAATCTTCATAATTTTATATGTAGTTTAAATGTAGAAACCTCTGAACATAGAGTTGAAAGTCAAAAAGCTAAATGTAAGTTTGGTAAGGAAGGTGTATGCTGTAAATTATGCGCTAATGGACCTTGTAGGATTACCCCCAAATCTCCAAAAGGTATCTGCGGTGCAGACGCTAACACAATAGTTGCAAGAAACTTTTTAAGAGCTGTTGCTGCTGGAACAGGCTGCTATGTTCATGTTGTTGAAACCACTGCAAGGAACTTAAAGGCAATTGGAGAAAACAAAAAAGAAATTAAAGGAATGTACACCCTAAATAAATTAGCAGACATATTTAAAATTAAAGAAGAAGATCCCCACAAAAAAGCTGTACTCATAGCCGATAAGGTTTTAGCTGACCTTTATAAACCAACCTTTGAAAAAACAGAGCTTATAGAAAAAATGGCTTATGCTCCAAGATTTAAAAAATGGACCGAGCTTAATATACTTCCTGGTGGAGCAAAATCCGAAGTATTTGACGCTATAGTAAAAACTTCAACAAACTTAAATAGTGACCCTGTGGATATGACTGTAAACTGCTTAAAACTTGGAATCTCAACAGGATTATATGGACTTACCTTAACTAATTTATTAAATGACGTTATCTTAGGCGAACCTGTTATACGTCAAGCAAAGGTTGGTTTCAAGGTTGTAGATCCAGATTATATAAATATCATGATAACAGGACATCAACATTCAATGATATCTCACCTTCAAGAGCGTCTTATAGATAAGGATGTAACTGAAATGGCAAAAAAAGCAGGAGCAAAAGGCTTCAAAATAGTTGGCTGCACTTGCGTTGGCCAAGATTTACAGCTTAGAGGAGAACACTACAAAGAGGTTTTCTCAGGTCATGCTGGAAATAACTTTACAAGTGAAGCATTAATTGCAACTGGAGGAATAGACCTTATTTTATCTGAATTTAACTGTACTCTTCCTGGAATAGAACCAATTGCAGATGAATTTGAAGTTAAAATGATATGCATTGATGATGTAGCTAAAAAAGCAAATGCAGATTTTATAAATTATTCTTTTGAAGAGCGTGAAAATATATCAAATACAGTAATTGATGAGGCATTAAAAAATTACACAAAAAGAAGAAAAGATGTAACCATCAACATACCAAAAGATCATGGATATGACGATGTTGTAACCGGAGTTAGTGAAAAATCCCTAAAAGATTTTCTTGGTGGAACTTGGAAACCTCTCGTTGATTTAATTGCTTCCGGCAAAATTAAAGGTGTAGCTGGTGTTGTTGGCTGCTCAAATCTAACTGCAAAAGGACATGATGTATTTACAGTAGAACTTACAAAAGAACTTATAAAAAGGAATATAGTAGTATTATCTGCTGGATGTTCAAGCGGCGGTCTTGAAAATGTAGGTTTAATGTCCCCTTCTGCTGCTGAACTTGCTGGTGACAGTTTGAAAGAAGTATGTAAATCCCTCGGAATTCCTCCTGTACTTAACTTTGGACCTTGTCTTGCAATTGGACGACTTGAAATAGTAGCAACTGAACTTGCTGAGTATCTTGGTATAGATATACCACAGCTTCCTCTTGTACTCTCAGCACCACAATGGCTTGAAGAGCAAGCACTTGCAGATGGAGCTTTCGGTCTTTCACTTGGATTACCTCTTCATCTTGCAATATCCCCATTTATAGATGGAAGTCCTGTTGTTTCAAAACTTCTAACTGAAGACCTTGAAGGAATAACTGGCGGAAGATTAATAATTGAAGATGATGTCATTAAGGCTGCCGATGAGCTTGAAAAGATCATAATTGATAGAAGAAAAAAATTAGGCCTTGAGTAAGATGCATTTATTGATACTCCTAGTTTCGCAACCCCTTTAACCATATTTATATAAATAAAATTTCAAAAGAAACATGCTAATAAAAATAAAATAGCATGTTTCTTTTTATATATATATCATTTTTTTAGTTTTTAAAGTAAAATTATATTATAGCCAATGAAAACATATACATGAGAAAACAAGGAGGATTTTATTTATTATGGCATATGCAATTAATCCAATTTTAAGGGGATTTAATCCAGACCCTTCTATTCTTAGGGTTGGAGAAGATTATTACATTGCAACATCTACATTTGAGTGGTTTCCCGGGGTTCAAATTCATCATTCTAAAGATCTTGTCCATTGGGAATTAATATGTCATCCATTAGACCGTTTATCGCAATTAAATATGATAGGTAATCCAAGTTCTGGAGGAGTTTGGGCACCATGTCTTTCATATTGTGACGGTACATATTATTTGATTTTCACTGACGTAAAAACAGTGTTTGGAATGTTTAAGGATACCCATAATTATTTAGTAACAGCAAAGGATATAATGGGTCCTTGGTCTGATCCTATTTATCTAAATTCAAGCGGATTCGATCCATCGCTATTCCATGACAGTGACGGTAGGAAATGGCTAGTCAACATGCTTATGGATTATCGTCCCTGGAACAATGATTTTGGTGGAATTGTTCTTCAGGAATATTCAGACAAAGAGCAAAAGTTGATTGGTGAAGCCAAACTTGTTTTTAAAGGAACACATATTGGATGCACAGAAGGGCCTCATCTATATAAGCATAATGGATACTATTATTTACTTGTCGCAGAAGGTGGAACTAGTTATGAACATGCAGAATCCATGGCTCGATCCAAAAACATTGATGGACCTTATGAAATAGATCCTAAGACGCCAATTATCACATCACGCTATAATGAAAAACTTCCAATTCAAAAATCAGGACATGCTAGTATTGTAGAAACTCCTGAGGGAGATTGGTATATGGTTCATCTTTGCGGACGTCCAGTTAACAAAGAAAAGATGTGCATTCTTGGCAGAGAAACCTGTATACAGGCAGTTGAATGGCGTGATGGATGGCTTAGAATGAAGCACACAGATAATACACCACAAGAAAAAGTGAATATACCATCTGCTTCTCATGATGGAGGAGAACTTATAGATTTTGTAGAAGACTTTAATAAAGACAAATGGAGTATTCACCTCCAGTCCCTAAGAGTACCACTAGGTTCATCTGCATCATTAACAGAAAGGCCAGGATATTTTCGCTTATACGGTGGTGAATCTATGTCCTCTTGCCATCATCAAAGCTTACTTGCTCACAGGCAGCAACATTTTCATTTTACCGCAGATACATTAATAGAATTTAATCCAAATTCTTTTCAGCAAATGGCTGGATTAATCTATTATTATGATAATGTAAGCTACTACTATTTGTATATCTCTTATGATGAAGAAACAGGAAAAACTTTAAATCTGCTTTCGTCAGTTTTAGGAAAGGTCTCTTGCCCAATTGGACGTGGAGTATCTATAGATAAAGCAACACAAATTTATCTAAAGCTTACTTGCAGCGCAGAAGAAGCTCAATTTTCTTACTCCTTAGACGGAAAGAATTTTAAAAACATAGGTCCAATTTTGGATGCCACAGTTCTGTCAGATGATTATTATACAAAAATTGATGAATATAGATTTACCGGTGCATTTATTGGTATCTGCTGCCAAGATTTATCTGGTCAAAGAAAATATGCAGATTTTGATTATTTAAAATATAAGGAATTAGAAGAATAGCGTGAAGTAATATTGATTTGGGATATTAAATAAAGCTAATAAATCTAAGATGATAAATCCTAAAATTCTAAGAACTTTCAATAACTCGCCTTTGGCTCAAACAGATTGAAAGTTCTAAGACTTTTACGATTTGTCATCTAAGATTTATAAAGCTTTATTTAAACTATCCCCAATCAACATTGCTTCACTAAGCCCAAAAAGCAAGGACTATTTTTCTCCAATTCTCTACGAAAAATACACTGTTAACAAGATTTTCTCAATAAAAGTAGTGATAAATTGTACTATAAAAGTTCAAGCCAAAATTCCGTAGGTACGGAGGAATTTTTTCCTTGCACCACCGTGGCAGCGAAAGAACAATGCTGAAGGAGCGATTTAAAAAAAGCCTAATAAATCTTGGTTCAAAAATGATAAAATACTTAGATATTTCAATTGTCTGAGCATCCTTTCAGCGAGTATAAACATACGCGGGGTTTGGGCTTTGCCCATTATCCTTCTTGAACTCAAAGCAAGCACTATTTTAAAATAGCCACCAAGATTTATAGGCTTTTTTTAACGCGACGAAGCATTGTTCCTTCGCTAGTGTATTGCTTTTTTCTTGTACTTCTTTCCAGACACCTCAACACTTCCTATGGTCACAAGTGCATTCTCATCAAAATCATGAACAATTCTTTTTAATTTAGAAACTTCGAGTCTAGATACAACTGTATATAAAACATTGGTTGAAATCCCCTTATATCCGCCTTTACCATCAAGAATAGTTACTCCTCTCCCAAGTCTATCATGTATGGCAGAAAGTATATCTTTATGTTTATCAGAAATTATCATAACTGACTTTGATTCATCTACACCTTCAACAATAATATCTATAACCTTAAATTCAATAAAATAAGTTATAAGTGAATACATTGCCCTGTCCCAGCCGTAAACAAATCCAGCACTGCTTAATATAAAAACATTAAAGAACATAACAATTTCTCCTATAGAGAAACTTATTCTTTTATCAAGAATTATAGCAACCATCTCCGTACCATCAAGAGATCCACCATTTCTTATTATAAGTCCCACGCCAACACCAAGTATAACTGCTCCAAAAACAGACGCAAGAAGTATATCATGAGTTAAACTTTCAACTGGCTTTAAAAGGGACACTCCAACTGATAAAGCTGTAACAGATAAAAGCGACAGTATAGTAAACGTCTTTCCTATTTGTTTATATCCTAATATAAAGAATGGCACATTAAATACAAAAGTAAATACTCCAAGAGGTACACCGGTTAAGTAACTTGTCATAATAGATATGCCCACAACTCCACCATCAATTATATTGTTAGGTATTAAAAATATCTCTAACCCAATAGATGCTAAAACCACTCCTAACATTATAAAAAAAAGTCTTCCAATATAATTATAAACATCGGTATGTTTTTTTGACAAAGTTCATCACTCCATTTCTTATGCCTAATTTGTGAGAATTTTGCAAAAACTTATCTTATGCTTTTACAGTTATCCTATTAAACATACTTATTTACAATTAATTATACCATAAGCATATGCAAAGTAACAATGCTTCGTCACATTAAAAAAGCTCTATAAATCTAAGGTAGAAAAATCTTAAAATCCTAATATATTTCAATAACTCGCTGAGAAGATGCTCAAACCTGCTAAGCAAAGTCAAGCGTTTTTCTTAAAAAATTTTAGAGAAATTTTTTAAGAAAATAGGGTAACTTTAATAAGACCTTCTTATAGAAGATTTTTTAAAGTACCCTATTTTTATGTTTTTTAGTTTTTTAAAACTTCTGAAACTCTAGCATAATATATTCTCAAAAATTTATTTAGTCCTGCAATTTTAGCTTGTTTCTTTGCCTTACCCTCTGATTCTTTCTTTATTATATAGTCATACACCGCTGTATCCTTAGTAGGAACTCTGCATTTTATGCTTTTCATTATCTCATAACCTGTCTTTCTCAGATATCGAGATCCTCGCTTTGATATTTTTCGGTTGTTTCCATTAAAATTTCCCGATTGATAAGGTGGAGCATCTATTCCTGAATAAGCTACAAGAGCCTTTGCACTGTAATACTTTCTTACATCACCTACTTCAGCAATAATTCTTGGTGCTAATCTTTCTCCTACACCATTCATATTTAGAACAACATCGTATTCGGGTAATAGCTTGGCAAGTTCCTTCATTCTTGATAATATTAGATTTAAGGATATTCCAGTGGAATGGATGCCTTTTATAGTTTCTGAGATGATTATTTTTGTGCTTGACATCTTAGATGACATAGTTGTGATACTATTTTTAGCGAGAATATATATTTCATGAGCTTTATTTTCACTAAATTGGTATCCTTCTTTTTTTGCCCATTTCTTATAGCTTTCAGTAAATTTTTTTTCGCTTAATTTAATAATATTATCATAATGCCAGTATTTTTGAACAAAGTCTGATAACTTGTCTTTTGCAAAGCTAGTTGAATTTGAAGCTAGGAGTCCTGCAATGCCTGGCATTGTTTCGTCTAAAAGATTTGAAAGCATCACTTTAAGTTTTATTCTTAAAGACATAAACTGAAAATATTGTCTTGAAAGAGTTTTAAGTTCATAATATGTATCTTCTTCTATTTTATAATTGCTTAGTTCATACCAATTATCTAAGCCAAATTTTGAGATCGTTTTTGAGTCTAACTTATCTGTTTTACCTTTTCTAATAGATATACTTGCGTACTTTTTCATAAGCATAGGATTAACAACGCAAACAAAAATCCCTCTTTCTTGTAGATAAGATACCACTGGAATATGATAATGCCCTGTTGCTTCCAGAATCACCTTGCTTTCTTCATCAAAACTTATAATTTTGTCAGCTAACTTTTTTAGCTCTTCTAAAGTGTGTTTAACTTCAAAAGGTTTATTCAAAATTTCACGATGTAATTTACTAATACAAACTGTACTTTTGCCTTTTGAAACGTCTATACCAATACTAATCATAATGACAACTCCTTTGTTAAAAATTTTGTCCATCCACTTATTACTACTCATTTTTGTTCGTTACGCGGAAGCTAATTATAGTTCCAACCTGCTTAATCGAATATCCATAATAAGCAATGGGTAATAGTTTGAGCTACGGAAGTAAAATTCCAACAAATTGAATCATCAGCCCATTCCTTATTATAATAAAAATAAGTGCAGATTACTTAATCAAATGAGATTAAGTATCTACACTTATAGTACAAAACAGATTGAAATATCTAAGTATTTTAAGATTTTTCTACCAAGATTTATTATAACTTTTTTAAACTGTTCCTTCAGCATTGTTACTTTGCTCCCACGGTGGTTCAAGGAAAAAATTCCTCCGTACCTACGGAATTTTAGGCGTAAATCTTTGTATTCAATTAAATTGTATTGTCTAACCATATTTATAATGCATTTTCTGTGGAGAATCAGAGAAAATTTTTCATTAATTTGGGTCAGACAAAATAGCATAATTAAAATTCCCACTTCTTCGAAATCCTAGGCACATCACTTAAGAGTCTTTTTGTGTAGGCCTCTTTAGGATGTAATATAACTTCATCGGTGGCACCATGTTCTACAAATTTTCCATGTTCCATTATATACACAACATCAGATATATAATATGCAAGCCCAATATCATGGGTAATAAATATAATTGTCATATTATTTTCGTTACGCAATTTTAATAACATATCAAGTATAGTTGCTCTTGAACAGGCATCTACCATAGAGGTTGGTTCATCTGCAATTAAGATTTGTGGTTTTAAAAGAAAAACCCTAGCAATCATAAGTCTCTGCATTTGTCCACCTGATAATTCAAATGGATACTTATTCGTAAGCTCTTCAAACTTTAAATTCACAAAGCTACATGCTTCTGTCATAAGTTCATTCTTTTCTTCCTTTGAAAGATGCTTTTTTCCTCTCATGTTTATACAATCTAAAAGTACAGAATCAATCTTATAAAATATATTATAAGATGCAAATGGATCTTGAAATACAGCTTGTATGCCTTTCCAGTATTCCCTCCTTTTTTTACTTGATGATATATCTCTTAGCTTTCCATCAAAATAAATTTCTCCTTCTGTCACACTAGATAGTCCTAATAGCATTTTAGATAATGTAGTTTTGCCGCTTCCACTTTCCCCTACAATAGATATAACTTCACCTTTATGAAATTCAAAATCCACATGATCTACAGCCACAGTTTTAGTTTTATTATTTCCAAATACTTTAACAAGCTTTTTTCCACTTAAACAAGGAAGTGCTTTCTCATCACTCATTTGCGTAGACCTCCTTAAGCTTATCTAATGAATATATGCAACGATACATTCTTCCATTACCGAATTCTTTTTCAGGAATATTATAAAATCCGCACTCTGGCTTTGCATATTTACATCGTTCTCTAAATCTACAGCCTTGTGGTGGATTCTTTAAGTTTGGAGGAGTACCCGAGATAACTGTTAATTTGTTATTTTTAGTCCCTGCTTCTGGAACAATAATTGAACCCATAAGACCTCTGGAATATGGATGCATAGAGTCAAATATCATCTCTTTAGCATTCCCCTTTTCTACAATCTGACCTGCATACATAACCATAATATCATCAGTTACATTATATAGAAGAGGAAGTTCATGTGTAATAAAAATCATAGATTTTATAAGACCTTCTTCCATGAGGTTTCTTAACATCTTAATAACTACTTTTTGCGAAGTAACATCTAAGGCTGATGATGGTTCATCTGCAATAAGTACTTTAGGCGAAAGTATTGTTGAAATTGCAATAACAGTACGCTGCTTCATTCCTCCTGATAATTCCACTGCATGTTTTTCAAGCACACTCGCCGGTAAACCCAAAAACTCGAATCTCTCCCTAGCAAGCTCATATACATCTTGTTTAGGTTTTTTAGGATCATGAGCATGAACAACATCCTGAATTAATTCTATTATCTTTTGAGTTGGATTTAGTGCATTCATAGCTGCCTGCGGAATATATGCAATTTCATTTCCTAAAATCTGCTTTCGTACGTCATCTGGCTTCATATTTGATATGTTTCTTCCATCTACAATAATGTCACCGCTTATATAATGAAGTGGTGAAAAATAATATCCCATTAAACTGAGCGCTAATGTTGATTTACCGCATCCAGATTCACCTGCTATACCTAAAGATTTTCCTTCCTCTATCTTTAAAGAAACATCATTAACTGCAAAAACATCTTCTTTTTGCCTGGTTATATATTTTGTATTTAATTTATTTACTTCTAACATTATTTTTCCCATAGCCTTCTCCTTACTCCCTTAATTGTGGGTTAAATACTTGATCAAGCCCTGTATTCATTAAATTAAGAGAAAACGATATCAGGGTAATTGTTAAAATAACTGGTATAAATGCCCACCATGCTCCAGTAATAATTGCTTTATATGCCATAGCCCAATTCATCATAAGCCCTAAGGTTGAAACTTTAGTTGTAGCAGGTCCAAGCCCCAACATAGAAAGCTGTGCCTCTGAAAGAATTCCGGAAGATATTTGAAGTATCAATGCCATAACAACATATGAAGCTACATATGGAAGTATATCTGTAAAAATAATTCTTACAAGTCCATGACCCGACAGCTTTGATAAATTAACATGATCACGATTTCTTAAAGAAATGACTTGTGAGCGAACAGATCTTGTTGTCCATGGCCAGGAGGTTATGCCTATAATCAATGCTGTTAACATGACTCCCCTTGCATTTTGCCCAACACTAAAGGATATCAAGACTAACAAAATGAAAGATGGCACCACTGTAAATATATTTGTAATAAACATAACGAAGTCATCTAAAGTTCCTCCTACGTATCCAGCTAGTAAGCCTAATATTAATCCAATAAGTGTAGCTATAACACCTGAAACCAGACCAATCTTTAGAGATACACCTGCAGCTGATACAAGCTCTGTTAGCACATCCCGTCCAAAATTATCAGTTCCCAAAATAAATGTCTTTTGATTTGAAATACTTTTAACATTTGCAAAGGCTTGAGGATCTATTTTCGTCTTTTCCTTACCATCTTTATCAGTTACATAAACATCTTTATTATTAGCTAACTTAGCTATTTTACTGTTAAGCCTCATATATTGTTGTTTTTCAGCTGCAAGTAGACCTTCTTGATCGGCATCAGGATTATAATTTTTATTCCACAAACTTACAAGCTGTGCAGTATTTTTTATATTAATTTCGGATTTTTTTACATTACCGTATTTAGTGAGCCAATCAGCCATACTATTTTTCTCTTGATCAGTTAGGGCTCTTAACTCCCCAGAAACCACGTTCATCTTTAAGGTATATGGGTCTGTTTCTACTACATCTTTTACAGATACATATGTTCCTGGTTTATAAAACAATCCTCCTACCATGTTCAAAGGATCTTCTCTTACTAATAATGGATAGAATATAATCATAAGCAGCATTACCACAAAAATTATAAACCCTATAACAAATCTTGTAGAGTGGAATACTTGCCTTACAATGTTTTTCATAATATCACTCCTTTTCGCATAATTCCATTGCGTGTGCATATTGACTATTCCTGTTGTGCTGCCTTAACCCTTGGATCAATAAGGCCATAGACTATTTCTACAAGGAAGTTTGCAATAAGTACCATTATCGTAATAATCAATGTACATCCCGAAATAAGTGGATAATCTCTTCCAGTTATCGCCGTTAATAAGGTAGTACCAAGACCTGGATAACTAAATATCATTTCAGCCACTAGTGCACCACCAACCATAGTTCCTAAGGATAATGCAAGTCCTGTAATTTGAGGAAGCATTGCATTTCTAAAAACATATCGTACAATTTTTCTATCCTTTATGCCAAGAAAACGGCTGTATTTAACATAGTCTGCATTGAGTTCATAAATTGACATTGAACGCATTCCAATAGCCTGCCCTCCAATAGTAATAAGTACAATTGACCAAAATGGAAGCTGGTAATGATAAATAACCGAGCCAATAAAATGTAGACTCATGTTAGGATTCAGATCATAGCCATATCCTAATGAGGTTGGAAATAGCTTAAACTGTACTCCAAGGAAAAATTGCAATAAAATGGCCATTCCAAAGGCTGGCATATTGCTTAAAAACAAAAAAGCTGGAAGTACTGCTTTATCCCAAGCTCCTTTTATATATGCTGCTATAGCACCTAAAATATTACCTAAAAGCCATCCAACTATAATTGCCGGCAACTGCAAGCATATTGTCCACCATACTGATTTGGATAATATATCGAGTACAGTTCTAGGATAATAAACAAAGGATACTCCTAGATTGCCCTTAAATAAATTTGCTACAAAGTGAAAAAACTGTACATATAGCGGTTTATTTATTCCAAAAGTTCTCACATAATCTTCATAAACTTTTTGTATTGCTGTCTGATCTGTCATACCTTTTGCTGCTCTTGATGCAATAGCTGATACTGGATCTCCTGGCATCAAACGCGGCAAAATAAAATTTAAAATTACTGCAATAACAAGTGTTACTAGTGCCCACATTGTTTTATTAAAATAATACTTCTTATAACCCTTCAAACATATCATCTCCCTCTGTTTACTATGGATAGACGACAGAGAATGTTGATATTACCAATTTCAATGTCGTCTATACTATTTTTTATTTTCCTTTTACTAATTTAATTGTGTATAATCCAGCAATGCCATAGCCATCGGTTAAATCATATGGAGGTATTTCAATACCCTTGAATTTAGAACCCTTTTGTGGGTAATTTGTCCATACGCTCTCATTAACTGTATAGAATAATTCTGGTCTATACATTAATGCAAAAGATGGTACATCTGTTAAGTAAATTTTAGATAACTCTGTATAATATGCTTTAAGTTTTGCTTGGTCTGTTTCGTGAGGAATTAAAGCTAAAAGTTCATCAACTCTCTTATTAGCATATCCTCCAAAATTTCCTATTGATTCATTTTTCATTGAATTATATGAACTTGATAGAATATTGTAGCAACGTGTCCATGGATTAGAAATACCTGCTCCTGTTGGGCTTTGCATGAGTATATCAAAATTCTTACTTGCTATATCATTATAGAAGGTATTAGCATCTGGGAAATACGTCTGAATATCTATACCAATCTTCTTTCCAGCTGCTGCTACAATTTCAAGAGAAGCATTCCAATCAGACCATCCTTGAGGACATTCAGCTTTAAATGAAAGTTTCTTTCCTTTATATTCACGGAATCCATCACCATCTGTATCTTTTATACCTGCTGCATCTAAAAGCTTCTTAGCACCCTCAACATCATTTCCGTCCCATTGCACATCTTTTAGTTGACTTTGATCTACCAAACCCTGCTCTGTAGATGTTGGATTCATTAAGCTTCTAGGTACATCTTTAAAGGAAGGTGAATATCCGCACATAGCTGTTTTTATAATTTGATCATAATCAACAGCCATAGCAATTGCCTTACGAACTGCCACCTGATCAAGTCCTGGTCTATTTACGTTAAACCAAGCGCTTGGCATTGTAGCTGCTAAATAATATGGAGCCTCTGGCAAATAAGTTGATACTTTTCCACCCTGCATCATATTTTGTACATTACTTATAAAGTTCTGAGAAACATCAACTTCGCCATTCTTAAAGGCTGTATCACTAGCGGCATTATCTTTGAATATATTGTGAGCTATATATTTAGGAACTGGAAGTTTACCCCACATTGACGCTGCTTTTCCCCAATAATTGTCGTCTCTCTTTAAAACAATTTTTTGATCATTTGCTATATAAGGTTTATATGGTCCTGATGCAACTAAATCCTCCATCTTATCTGTTTTCATTTTAGCAGCATCATTATTATTTCTTGCTTCTACTTTCTTAACATATGCTTTCTGCATTACAAACTGTTTTGGAAGGTATTCCATAACCTTTAATGGATTTGCTGCTTGACCTGAACTATTCAATTTTGCTGTGAATAAAACTGTTGAAGGATCCACTGCTTTCACGCTTTGTATATATGTGGAATAATCTGAACCAGCTGAACTCTGATATTTAACATTTGTATCAAAGGTATAAACCACATCGTCTGCAGTCACCTTTGTTCCATCGCTCCACTTTGCATCGCTGTTAAGCTTAACAGTAAGTTCAGTTCTGTTAGCATTCCAAACTGGATCTCCAGATGCCAACAATGGATACATTTTACCATCAAGCATGTTATACATATAAAGTGTTTCATATACTAGTGTTCTAGATGAATCCTTTTGACTCTGACCAAGTGCATTGTTTGAATTGCTTGACAAAGGATTCCAATCATTAATAGCACCCCACTGTTGACCATTAAAATATAGTGTTTCATTTCTAGGTGTTGAGTTTTTATCGTTAGCTGCCGTCTTACTTGACTTTCCCTGATTACTAGTTGTTTTATTATTACTACTACTACAACCAGAAAACAATGCTGCTGTCATTATTGTCGCTGTTACAAGTGCAAAAACTTTTCTTACATGCCTATTCATTTAAAATCCCCCTTCATGATATTTGTTTTTTATAACAAAAATATATATCTATATATTTGTTAACGTTTTCAAATGCATTATAAGACTTCATTTTTCCCAAATTTCAGCTCCAAGCCCTTTTAGAAATAAGCTAAGTTCCAATGACATTTCTTCAGCACACCATTTACTATTGTGAAAATCTCCACCAAATCCATTACAAGAATAAAGAAAGTGAACAATCTTTTTATCATTTATCTCCTCACACACTAAGCCTATAGCACGATCCCATGAAGAATCATGCTTTATGATGGTTGTAGTAAGTACTATAAAAGCATTTTTGTATCTCCTACGTATATTTAAAACAAACTCTTTATAATGATTTCTCCAATTTATAGATTTATAACTATCTAAATCCTCTTTCATATAATTTTCAGGTATAGAATCATTTTGTCCAATATCAATTACCACTACTTGAGGTATATATCTATTAAAATCCCAATTAACAATTTCACCAGTATTAAAATCAAAGTGAAGTTTATCATAAATGCTTTCCATTCCAATACTTTGAGGTGCATTAAAATAACCTGTATTATCAAGAAGAGCTATACCTTCTTGTGCTATTATGTTAACTTCAGCTTTCAAATTTCTAGCAGTCATCATGGCATAAGAATTCCACGCATTTGAATATTTATAAGAATTGCTTAAGTCTACTGCATTGGTGCAATGTATATCCTCAAGTGATTTTCCACAAGCCGCAGACTCTCCATAAAACTCCATACATTTTCTATACTTTTTTCTAGGCATACTTATTTTACTTTCCGTATCTACGATAAATCCATAAAAGGTGAATTCACATCTAGCATCCTGTCTTTTAAAAAATACTATTTCATGCTGCTTATCACTATTTAAGTTTTCCGCAAGGGTTATTTTCTGCACCTCTTTATTGCTTGGAAGAATTACTTTTTCCTCTACTCCATCTAAGACATATCCTATATAAGTGCTATAATTGCTCTGCCTATTTTTTACTAATGCTTTAAGTTTAGAACCTTTAAATATCATTGTTACTGAGCTAGCAGGAAATATAAATATTGGTGCTAACGGATCAGTGAAATCAATTCTACCGCTATAGCTAAGTTCTCTAGCATTAGCCTTAACAATTTTGGGGCTCTCTTTTAAAAGCATTTTACTGCACCTTCTTATCTTATATCATAAACGCTTCTAAGCTTTATACCTTCTGGTTTGCCACTGAGTATCCTAATTCTTCTTTCTTCATTGGCATTCATATCAAAGTAATTGTCTTCAAGAAGCATATCATCATCTTCATTCATTACCTCTACACTTTTTGCATAGTTTTTAGCAGAAATTACTATTTCATTTTTAATGATTTTATAATCTAATTTTGGATCAATAAACTTAAAGTGCTTAGGTGCACAAAATATAACAGTTCCAGATGATATTATTTCACCATTCTTTAGCATTTCATAGCTTACATAATCCTCATAAAGAGATGCTTCCTTAAGCATTACGGTTTCTAGCCATTTGCTTGACAATTTCTGTACCTCAACCTCATAAGCTTTCTCTTTCTTGATCTCTGATTTATTATTGCGAAGTGCCCATCTTACATTAACCTTTTCATTATTTAAAGTTTCATTTGCTACACACAGCTTAATAGATTTTACTAATTCATAAGGCTCAGCATTTACATTTGGGTCTTGAGTTAGTACCCCCTCTTCCTGGCATGACAACATGAGAGGTGCAAAAAATCTCTTAGCATAATAATGCACGGCCTTCCACCTTTGGCAGTAATCTATGGACGACCAAGATGCAACTGGCCAGCAATCATTTAGCTGCCAATAAATAGTTCCCATGCAGCGTCCTCTATTTCTTCTGAAATGTTCTACTCCATACCTTATGGCTTCTGCTTGCAGTAGTTGTGAGGCATAAAGTAATTTATCAAAATCATTAGGATATAAATACGTAGCACCCATATAGGACATTATCTTACTATTAGCACCTTTATTTCTCTGGTGTTTTTCCATGACATATGAAAATATATTTCTATCTTCTGGCTTAGTAAAAGTCTCTACAGTCTTTAATCTAGGAAAAGACTGAAAGCCAAATTCAGAAAGATACCTGAAATAAAATTTTCTATATTCGGTAAACGGCTTACCTCCATGCCATACATCCCAATAGTGTGCATCTCCTCTATTTTCATCATTTGGATTATCAAACCCTCCACCTGAAGACGGACTTGCAGGCCAATAAAAAGTATTAGGGTCATTTTCTTTTACTAACTTAGGAATAATGTATTCATATAATTTTATATAATCACTCTTAAGTTTTGATGTAATTTCAAACCCTCCATATGCTGCAAACATTTCTATTTCATTATTTCCGCACCATAGTGCAAGGGCAGGATGACTTCTTATTCTTCTAATATTATCTATTAATTCTTTTTTTATATTTTCTTCAAATTCTTCTGTTAAATCATAGCTTGTGCAGGCAAACATAAAATCCTGCCATACCATAAGACCTAATTCATCACAGGCATCCCAAAATGCATCATATGGATAATGACCTCCACCCCATACGCGTATCATATTAAAGTGAGCGGCTTTGCACTGTTTTAAAAGATTATAGGTTCTTTCCGGTGTCACTCTACTTAATATATTATCTTCTGGTATATAATCAGCACCCATGGCAAATATTTTTACATTATTTACTTCATGAACAAAGCTTTCTCCATATTCATCTTTTTCAATAATAGTCTTTATAGTTCGAAGTCCAATTCGCTTTTCAAACACGTCTAATCCCTGTAAATTTTCCTTAAGTACTACCTTTATGTCATACAACGGCTGTTCTCCATATCCATTAGGCCACCAAAGTTTTGGATCATTAATAGTTATTCTTGCAGGAGAATTTTTATAAGTTTTCTTTTTTCCATTAGGACTTGTCACAATAACCTCATATGATAATCCACTTACATCATCCTCATTATCCTCACCATTAAATTTTATATCTCGTTTACTAAAGGTCTTTTTAATATATACATCAAAATTAAGAGTTACTTCTTCTGCTTTATGTTCTTGGCTTATATATACGCTGCTTATTCTCGCCTTGTCTATTCCTAAAAGTAAAACCTTCCTCCAAATCCCCATATCCGGAAGCCTCGGGCCCCAATCCCATCCAAACATACAATGAGCCTTTCTAAGCTGCTGAAAACCTTTCATGGCATCTTCTGATCCACCTATATGCTTATTTTTATCAGCTTCCCTAATAAATTTTGTTGGAGAATGAAAGTTTATTTTTAACTCGTTCCCTTTCTCTTTAAGATATTTTTTAACTTCAAACTCAAATGTTCTATGCATATTATTAACAAATGCAATATGATAACTATTTAAATAAATGTCTGCAAGCGTATCTAATCCATCGAAATGAAGCATAATTTCTTCACACTCTAACATATGCTTTGATACATCAAAACTTTTTATATATTCATAATCCTCATCCATTAGTTTTAATGCCTTGAGTTCATTGTCACGATAATATGGATCTTCCATCTTATGATTTTTTAAAAGATCGTTATAAACCGAACCAGGTACATAAGCATTCATGTATTCCTTACTACTCATGGTCCTCATTTTCCAATTATCATTTAACTTTTTTATAAGCATAAAATTTACTCCTTTTATCACTTAATATAATTTATATGCGGAGTAAACCTTTACTTAGAACTGGATATATTAAAATATTTTTATAAATAAACTGGAATTTAGTGAAGTGCATAAACATTCGCGCCAAAATTCTGTAGAAGCGAAATAACAATGCTGAAGAAACAAAAAGAAAGCCTAATAAATCTTAGATTTATTAGGCTTTCTTTAACGGGACGAAGCATTGTCCCTTCACATTTATTTGTGAACTATCTTTACAATCACCGCGAGCATTCCAGATGTAATCAAAGGTCCAACAGGTACTCCCTTAAGAAATGCTGCTGCAGCAACAGAGCCAATAATAAGTGCAGGCATAACATCACCGTTACCCTTTACCGTCAAATATTGAAGCCCAAGTCCACTTAAATAAGTAGTAAGAAATGAAAGAATAAGTGCTACTACACCAACCCATGATAACAAATTGCCACCAATGCTATTTAATGTTATTTGTCCATTTGCAATAGGAATAAGTATAGTTGCTATAAGTACTACAAGTGCCCAAAAAACACCTTTATCATTTAGCACTGGGAAAACATACTTATCAAGGTTAAGTAATTTTAACACTAAAAGAATTGCCACACCAACAGCTACTGAATTTGCTTTTCCTAGTATTGATATGGCAAGAATTATTACAAGTATTAAATTAGCTTCCAACTAAATCATTTCCACAACAAGCTTTCACCATAATAATATTCAAAAATATAAATACTATTCCTTTTAAATTTATTTAACATGCTAAAATAAAATTGCCTTGTCTTATTTCAACGTGCCAAATTCATATCCTTGAGCTTTTAAATACTGTATTATATTAGGAAGTGCTTTTGCTGTCTCTTCTTTGCCATAAGTATCATGCATGAGAATTATTGCTTTTTCATGATTACCAACTTCATTCTTAACATGATTAAATAACTCCCCAGAATATTCCTTTCTTCCTTCCGCATCATGATCATATGCATTCCAATCTACACTCACTAGATTTCTCTGTCTAAATACACTATCAAGTTGAGGTAAATTAGGATCCTTATAATATACTCTAGACATATGACCCCCAGGCATTCTTACAATTCTAGTAAAAAAGGTTGGTCCTAAAATATTTTTTATTATGCTTTGAGTTCTATCAACTTCATTCATAAAAGCATCAACATCAACAACATTTCTACCATTGTAACGATATAACTTTTTCATGTCATGACTATATGTGTGATCTCCAATAGCATTTCCTTCATTATAAGCTCTACGAACTAAATCAGCTGCTTTGCTGCTCCCCTCTATTGCATGTCCCACTAAAAAGAAAGTGGCATGTACCCCATTTGCTTTTAATATATCTAATATTTTAGGTGTTACAGTCGTAGAAGGACCATCATCGAATGTCAAATAAACAGTTTTCTTGCCGTCTTCCTTGAGCGCATCTTCAGCATTCGTTCCATCATTTGATATTTGATTTTTCAAAACCACAGTATTCTTTTTTACACTACTTGCCTTATGTTTTTTAGAGCTGCTTGCTACCTTATTGCCTAGATAAGAACTTGTCTTAATTTTTCTTTGTTGAAAAGAAACTTTTACAGTCATTACAAGTAAAATCACTAAAACAATCAAGCTCACACGCGTAAAAAATACTTTTCTTTTATTTAACCTTCTTTTTGCGACCACATTTTTCATATTATAATTACCCCTTATAAATTTATAATAACTATACTATAATATTACACCTAATTTGTCATAGTTTGTTATAGAAAAATAGCTTTTTTTATTACAAATCAGTTACATTACTACAAATTCGCCTAAGGGATTTGATTAAAATACAAACTATCCCATTTAATACAAAATTATCGAGATTTCTGTGGAGTTTTTATGAAATCCTTAATGTTTTTTTAACAATTCTTTTGGAATATGACAGTACCCATTAGGATTTTTTTCTAAATACTTTTGATGATATTCTTCTGCATTATAAAAATTCTTTAAAGGTAATATCTCAGTTACAATAGAATTTTCATACTTTTTCTGCTCTTCATCTTTAGATTTTAATATAACCTCTAAATCATTTTCATCTATATAATATATACCAGTACGATATTGGGTTCCTACATCATGACCCTGCCTATCCTTTATAGTTGGATCTACTACTTTCCAATATGCTTCTAAAAGCTTTTCAAGCTTAACTATATTTTCATCATACTCAATGTAACAAGCCTCAGCGTATCCAGTCGTATTTTCGCAAACCTTTTTGTAAGTTGGATTTTCTGTATTTCCATTTGCATACCCTACTTTTGTACCTATAACTCCATCAATTGTATTAAAATACGCCTCGACACCCCAAAAGCATCCTCCAGCAAATACTATTTTCTTCATTTTCATAGCACTCCTTTTAAACTTTATCTATATATTACTTTATATTTTAACACAACTTAACGACAAAAATACCTAAAAAATCTTGTATTCTTTATTTAATTATCCATATTATCCCGGATACAACTTTATAGAAAAACATGCAACAAAATGCGAAGTAACAATGCTTCATCACGTTAAAAAAGCATTGTTACTTCGCTCCCACGGTAGTGCTTAGCACTTTTTTATTTAAATGCCTTTTTGTATATTGCAAAAATTTCTTCTACAGAAGTATCTCTTGGATTTCCTGGAGTACATACATCGTTAAATGCAATTTTAGAAAGTTTTTCCAAGTCTCCTTCTTTTGCTCCTATTTCAGAAAGCTTTTGAGGAATTCCTATTTTCTTAGATAAAGCTACTACTGCATCAACCGCTGCTTTTCTGAATTCATCAGTGCTCATGCTGTCAACATTCTCTACACCCATTTGACGAGCCACTTCTCTATATTTTTCTCCTGTTGCTGGAGCATTATATTCCATTACATAAGGAAGTAACAATGCATTAGCTACCCCATGTGGAGTATCATATACAGCACCTAATGAATGAGCCATTGAGTGAACTATTCCAAGGCCAACATTTGAGAAACCCATTCCAGCCATATACTCAGCTACACCCATGTTTTCTCTTGCTTTCATATTAGTAGGTTCGAATACTGCTTTTTCTAAATTCTTTGCAATAAGCTCTATTGCCTTTAATTCAAAAGTATCTGTAAGTACCCATGCGCCTTTTGTTATATATCCTTCTATTGCATGAGTTAATGCATCCATACCTGTTGCAGCCGTAAGTCCCTTTGGCATAGAAGCCATCATTTCAGGATCTATTATTGCAAGTACTGGAATATCTTTAGGATCAACACATACCATTTTCTTTATAGCCTTTTCATCTGTTATTACATAGTTTATTGTAACCTCTGCTGCTGTTCCTGCTGTTGTTGGAACTGCTATTATTGGCACAGATTTATTTTTAGTTGCAGCTACTCCTTCAAGCGATACAACATCTGAAAATTCAGGATTGTTTGTTATTATACCTATGCCTTTTGCAGTGTCCATCGAAGAACCTCCGCCGATAGCTAAAAGAAAATCTGCTCCTGAAGCTGCATAAGCTTTAACTCCTGTCAAAACATTTTCTGTTGTAGGATTTGGTTTTACATTATCGTAGATTTCATATGGTATTCCTGTATCCTCTAATATTTTTGTTACCTTCTGAGCAACATTAAATTTAATTAAGTCTTTATCTGTAACTACAAATGCTTTTTTAAATTGTCTGTTTTTAACTTCATCTGGAATAACACTAATAGCTCCTTTTCCAAAATATGAAGTTTCATTAAGTACTATACGGTTTATCATTTACAACACCCTCCCTACTTTTCATATAAAAATTCTTCTGGCAAAGTAACTTTGAAATCTTTAGCAAGCTGTCTAAAATCACTAGCTGTTATTGTCTGTCTCTTTCCACCCATAGATAATACTTTTACTAAGATTTCAGCTGATTTTTCTGCTGTATCCATAAGCCCAAAGGCTAAATCTAAACTTTCACCACAAACAAAAGTTCCATGATGAGCCCAAATTACCACATCAAACTTCTTCATTAAATCACTTGTTGCTTTAGCTATTGCAGCTCCCCCTGGCACCATCCAAGGCACAACTCCAACTCCACTTGGGAATACAACTGGACACTCTGTAGCCATTTCCCACAATTCTCTTGTAAATACCTTGCTATCTAATGGCAAAACAAAAGTCAGTGCAATAAGATTTGTAGTATGTGAGTGAAGAATAACCCTGTTTTTTCCATTACTCACTTCTTTTTTAACCGAATGACTCATAAGATGTGATGGGAATTCACTTGTTGGTCTTGCACCATTTATAAGTCCCCAAACAATCTTGTAGTTTTCACCCTTTTCATCTATTTTAACTATACCAATGTTTGCTTCTGGATCTAGAATTACATTTCTTAAAAATTTGCCGCTCCCTGTAACTAAAAAATACTCGTTAGCAAGATTTGGAACAGATACTCCAATTGGGGTAAATTCTCCTGATTCATTAATTAAACCCTTTAACTCTTTTACCTCATCCTCAGCTATTCTATATGAGAAGTTTCCACCATTACGTTCGTGCCACCCCTTAAGCCATGCATCCTGAGTAATTCTAATATAATTTTTCACAAAACCTAATTCTTCAATCTTCATATTTAATACCTACTTTCTTTTTGATAATACTTCCTCTTCATATTTTTTTACTTCAGAGAGCCAGTCTTCTTTAACTGGTACATTGTTTATTGCACAGTAATAATTCCATACATCACCCATTGGATAGGTTTTGAATTCTTCCATTAATGCTAATCTTTCTGTGAAGTTTCCTTCATCCTGTAAATCTTTTAACTTTTCATTTGGCATTAACATAGCAAATAATAATGCTTTTATCATGTTTCTTGTACCTATAGTCCATGCTGCTATTCTGTTAATGCTTGCATCAAAGAAATCAAGTCCTATTATCACTCTGTCTATTGCATCATTTCTTACTATTTCCTTGGCAATTTCTTTAAGTTCATCATCAAAAACTATAACGTGGTCACTATCCCAGCGTACTGGTCTGCTAACATGAAGCGCAACCTTGTCAAAGAATAAAAGCATAGAAGCTAGTTTATCTGAAACCACTTCTGTTGGATGATAATGTCCTGTATCCATTAAAGGTAGCACTGCATTTTTAGCTGCAAAGTTTATATAAAATTCGCTTGACCCTACAGTATAAGCCTCTGCTCCTATTCCAAATACCTTTGATTCTACAGAATCTAAATTATATTTAGGATCTATTTTTTCCTTGTATATTTCTTCTAGTGCTTCTTTAAGCCTTTTCCTTGGTCCTAATCTATCACTTGGTATGTCTTTATAGCCATCTGGAATCCATAAATTTGTAAGACATGTCTGACCAAGTTCTCTTCCAAAATACTCACCTATTTTTCTTGAAGCTATGCAGTGTCTTATCCAAAAATCTCTAATTTCTTTATTTGGATGTGAAAGCGTTAAACCATCTGCTGCCTTTGGATGTGAGAATATTGTTGGATTAAAATCGAGTCCAAGTCCTCTTTTCTTTGCCCATTCTACCCAGTTTTTAAAATGTTCTGGTTTTAATTCATCTCTTTCAACAGCCTCTCCATTAGTTTCAGCATAGATAGCATGTAAATTCACCTTATGCTTTCCTGGAATCAAGCTAAGCGCTTTATCTAAATCTGATCTTAATTCTTCTGGAGTTCTTGCCTTTCCTGGATAGTTTCCTGTTGCTGCAATACCGCCTGAAAGTGCCTGCTTACTTGCCTCAAATCCTGTAACATCATCTCCCTGCCAGCAGTGCACAGATATTTTAACTTTTTTAAGTTCTTCTAGTACTTTATCTACATCTATTCCCCATTTTGCATATTCACTTTTAGCTGCTTCATATCTTTCTTTTAAATCCATAGTTGAAACCTCCTATTTATTTGGACTGAATTTTTTTATATTAAATGATTCTTTTATAACTTGTCTTGCTTCACTTAAATCTTTAAAAGTGCCCAAGCTTATGAGCTGAGCTGCAATATTTCCTATAGCTGTTGCCTCAGATGGACCTGCAAGTATTTCCTTTCCTGTTACCTTTGAAACTATCTCATTTAAAAGATCATTTTTGCAGCCACCACCAAAAATATTTATTCTCTTAAATTTCTTTTCAAATATTTCTTCTAATGAAGCCACCGCTTTTTTATAATAGTGTGCTAAACTGTTATATACACAAACTGCTATTTCGCCAGCTTCTTCAGGAACTTTTTGATTAGTTTCTCTGCAGTAGTCCTTAATTTCTTCTATCATGTTATCTGGTTTTAAAAATCTATCATCATCAACGTCAACAATAGATGAAAAATCCATATGCTGCCTTGCTAAATCAACTAATTCAGCAAAAGAATATTTGCTATTTAAATTTCTTCTGACTTCTTGAATTACCCAAAGCCCCATAATGTTCTTTAAAAATCTGTATCTATAATCTATTCCACCTTCATTAGTGAAGTTATAGTCCATTGCCTGTGGAACACATATTGGAAAACGATTTTCAACTCCTATTAAAGACCAGGTTCCAGAGCTTAAATAAATGCTGTCATTATCATTGCAAACTGATGCTATAAATGCTGAGCCTGTATCATGAGTTGCTGGAAGTATTACTTTCATATCAAATCCAAATTCCTCTACTAATTCTTTTCTTAATCCACCTATATTAGTCTTAGGCAACTTTATTTCTTGGAAAATGTCCTTATTTATACCGTATTCTTTTAGTATCTTTTCATCCCAAGTTCTATCAAAAGAATTAACTAATTGTGTAGTTGATGCATTTGTATACTCATTTACCTTCCTCCCTGTGAGTAAGAAATTTAAGTAATCCGGTATCATTAAAAAGGTTTTTGCCTTATCTAAAATTTCTTTATTTTTATTCTTTATTGCCAAAAGTTGATACAATGTATTAAACCTTTGGAACTGAATACCTGTATACAAATAAAGCATATCCTTAGGAATTTTTTTAAGGGCTTCTTCCATCATTCCTTCTGTTCTATCATCTCTGTATGCTACCGCATTGCCAAGCATCTCATCCTTATCGTCTAATAGAACAAAGTCTACTCCCCAGGTGTCAATTCCTATACTCGTTGGTATCTTTCCAATTTCCTTGCACCTTTTTATACCGCTTTTCACTTCATTAAATAGTCCTTTAATGTCCCAACAATACTCATCACCTATTTTATTTATGCTATTTTCAAATCTGTATATTTCCTCTATTTTCAGCTTTCCATTTTCCATATATCCAAGTATATGTCTTCCACTTGAAGCTCCTATATCAATGGCTAAATGGTATTTCATTATAATCTCACCTCTTTGTCTAATCGTTTACCAAAGATATACCAATTGATTTTAGTAGTTGAAATAGTATATCTAAAGATAAACCGTCTGAAACTTAAAATTTATTTGTACCGAAATGCCATCTTCTGGGCATTATGGTGCATAAATAGTTTGTAATTGAACTTGTTTCCCTAATATAACTAAATTATATTTCATGCTGCTGGCATTTTTAATATCTAAACAAATTAAATTTTTTATCCTTATTTGCAAAGCTTCATGCCTAAAATTCCGTAGGCACGGAGGAATTTTTTCCTTGTACCACCGTGAGAGCAAAATAACAATGCTGAAGGAGCGATTTAAAAAAATTCTAATAAATCTTAGCAAAAAAATCATAAAATGCTTAGATATTTCAATTGTCTGAGCATTCTCCCAGCGAGTTATTGAGATATCTTAGTATTTTATGATTTTTTTACTTTAGATTTATATAATTTTTTTAACGCGACGAAGCATTGTTATTTCGCACTTTTTATTTCAGCTTTTCTCCATTACTACTTATTACGTCTTTATACCAGTAAAAGCTTTTCTTTTTAATTCTTCTTAAATCCTTCAAATCAAACTCGTCACGGTTAACATATACAAAACCATAACGTTTCCTGCAGCCTTCATGTGTACTTACAAGATCAATTGCAGACCATGGGCAATATCCAAAAAGCTTTACGCCATCTGTAATTGCAAGTTTTGCCTGCTCTATATGCTTACGAAGAAAATCAATACGATAATCATCATTAATGACATCTCCTTCTTCAAGCTTATCGTACGCACCTAAGCCATTTTCTGTAACTATTAATGGTAAGTTATATCTTTCATTTATTTCACGAAGTGTATTTCTAAAACCTACAGGATCTATCTCCCATCCAAATTCAGTCTTTTCTAGATTATTATTTTGTGCTCCTTTAAATACTCCAGCCTCTGCAAAAGCTCGCTGCTGATCTGCCTTAGACTTATCATGTGAAGCATATTCATCATTGTCGGCAACCGTCATTGTTGAATAATAATTAAAGGCTATAAAATCAGGATTTGCACCCTTTAATATGTCCATATCTCCACCTTCAATTACTGGTGCACAATCTTTTCTCTCCATATAACTCCAAGCAACACTGTTATATCTTCCCAAAACCGCTGCATCTAAGTATAACCAGTTTCTTATTGACGAGAAGTTTGAAGCTGCAAGAACATCTTCTGGTTTTGAAGTTGCTGGATAAACAGAAGAAATATTAGGCGCTGGGCCTATCTTAGCTTTAGGACACATAGCATGACATAATTTCATTGCCTTTGCCTGTGCAAGAAGCATGTGGTGATTTTGCTGATATAGCTTCTTAGCGGGATTTTCTCCATCCTCACCTACTGTTCCAAGTACTGCTCCAAATAAAATCATCATATTCTGCTCATTAATTGTAAGCCAGTACTTAACCTTATCGCCAAAGTTTTCAAACAATACTTTAGAATAATTTTCGAAAGCATCTATAGTAGCTCTGTTTGACCAACCACCTTTTTTCTCAAGTGCATATGGCAAATCAAAATGATACATTGTAACAATTGGTTCTATATTATACGATAATAATTCATCTATTAAATTATTGTAGAATTCTATTCCCTTTGGATTAACCTCACCTGTTCCATTTGGCAAAATTCTTGTCCATGCTATAGAAAACCTAAACGCTTTAAATCCCATTTCTGCAAACAATTTAACATCTTCTTTGTAATGATGGTAAAAATCACTAGTAACTTTGAAGTCGGAAGTACCTTCCGGATGTTTTGATACATCTTGAACAGAAAGACCTTTTCCATCTTCGTCCCATGCTCCTTCTACTTGATATGCAGAAGTTGATGCTCCCCATAAAAAGTCTTTTGGAAAGCTTTTCAGCTTCTTATAATTCATTATTATCCCACCCCAATTTTGTATTATCTACATATTTAACTAAATTATATCATTTATGATTATTTGATGTAATATAATTTTAGCTTACAGGCATAAGATGAATGAATTTCGAGAAAAAAACAAATGATATTATTTATCATATTTTCTTGGTGTAACCCCGTATTTTTCTTCAAATATCTTATAAAAATACGTTGGATTTTCATAACCAACAAGCTCAATTATTTCCGTTATAGAATAGCTGCTCATTTTTAATAACACTGCAGCCTTACTGAGTCTTTTTTCCTGAAGTAGTTCCTTAAATGTCATTCCCGTATGCTTTTTTATTAATTTACTTAATTTATAGTTTGGCTGCTTTAATTTTTCAGAAAGTTCACCTAAAGTAGCCTTAGGATAACTTTCATCTATGTATTTAAAAATGCTTATTATTATCATCTTTTCATAATTATTTGTAGAATAAACTTCTATGTTCTCGGAATTTCTTGAAAGCTCAACAAGCAAAAGCCCAACCAAAAGCTTTATTGCCGCATCACTCATTATAGACGGTTCATATAATTCTGTAATTATTCTCTCAAGTAATCTTTGAATTTCCCTTTTCTCCAAAACCTTAAAATATAAGTATTCTCCTGACTCATAATCTTTGTATAGTGTGGTTATTAAAAACTTACTTATTACATTTTCATCATCTAAAAGCGTAAGTATATAGTCAAAAAATTCCGGCCTTATTATAAAATTTATTATTATATCATCTTTACCTGAAGCCTCTATCTCATGAGTAATATATTGATTTAAAAATATAATCTCACCTTTTTCAAGCTTTATTTTTCTTCCACCTATTATTTGCGTTAGAGTTCCCCTATATACATAGCTAACCTCAATATAATTATGATTGTGCTCTGGAAAATGAACAAATCTCGTATGCTTTCTAATATTAATTAATTGGCCTTTAGGTAAAAGCTTATTACTATCTATAATGAACTTTGCCTCATCCGTATACAAGCTCCTATTAACTTCTTGCTCCCCATTTAAAATCCTTATCTCTTCATCTGTTAATGCAGTTAATTTATCATATATCTCGGCTTTCACTCTACTCCCTCCCTTAAACCAGAGTACAGTTATTGGTGATTTTTCTCCACTAACGCTATAAAAAATCTTATATTTTAAGAATTTACGTATTAAAACAAAGTAAATTCACCCTTCACTGTGCTTTGTAATCTGTACTCTTATCTTTTATAATAAATGTCTCTAAAGTACTCTTCTATATTTTTTCTACTTACACCTAAGTTTACTTTTTCTCCACAAATATAAATTTCCAGTTTGCCTTCTAGCTGAATATCCACATCGTATTTTAGATGCCTTTTGCTATATTCTAAAGCCATAAATTCATTTATAAATTTCTCTATATCTTTAGGCTTTTTTTCTAAAATAGATTTATTTAAGGAAACTTTAACCTCTTTCATTATTTTATAAAGATTTATTTGTTTCCACCTTACCCGCCTATAATTTAAATCCTTAAAAATTTGGAACTTATTTTTTCTTATAATAGGTACTCCATAAAGCTGTTTTTCAAGTCTTCTTACAGTAGAATTGTTACTCTCAAATTTGCTTAGGATAAATAAAGCTCCATAGTCATATTCCGTTCTTATAATTCTTCCATAAATTTGCTTTAAATCTATAGATACTATTGGGAAATTTACTGCTGCATAGGCATTCCAATAGTTTTTACCCTTTTCAATATTTCTATCTATTAAGGATTTATAAAAAGGTTCCTTGCCATTTATATTAGGAAGCTTATCTAAAACTACAGTTGCCATAGTATCGCCTGGTATATCTATGCCTTCAAAAAATCCCTTTGAGCCGAGTAAAATATATCTCCCTTCTCTTAATTTCAATTTTTCTATATCTTTTTTGCTCTCAACAATATCAATGCCTATAGACTTGAGCTTTTCTGCGGCCTTTTCTTTAAATAGCTTAAGCCTTTTTATGCTTGTAAAAAGTATAATAATATTGCCCTCTACATTGTTTAAAAGTTCTAAAATAAACTCTTCCATTTCCTCTGAAAAAGCATCTGCATCATTTGGGTCCATGCCCTGCACTACATAAACTGCACTTTTCTCTTTATATTTAAAAATCGGCTTTATAGGTGGCACTTCTACTATTTCCTTATTTTCCGAACTGGAAATGTTAATTCCCAAGATATTTCTCAAATTATTGTAGCCCTTATCCGTGCTTAAAGTAGCTGATAAAAACAAGCAGCTGTTAACTCCCTTTAGCACCTTTTCATAGAAAGCACCTGATACATCTAAAGGTATGCTTGATATTTTCCACCAATTAAAATTTCTATCTACTTCAAAATAAAAGCAATAATCCTCTTCCACTTGACTATGTACTTCCTCTAAAAGCATAAGGTAATCATTCATGTTTTCTACCTTTTCCCCTAGTATTTTAAGCCTTTTATCCTTTTCTAAAGTAGATATATTTTTTAAAGCATTAATTGTCTTTTCTAAATCCATGTTAAAGCTAGATATATCATCTTTAAGATAATCTAACTGTTCCATTATATCTGCTATCTTTGGATTAAGCTTATTAAAATGTTCCTTAATGTTGTACTCCCTGCTTATTCCACTGGTAGATATATAATTTTCAAAAGAAGCTTTAATTCTTATAATTTGATTTTTACAAGCTCCTATGCCACTCTCTATTTGGCTTAAAGGCAGGTTTTCCTTTTTAGTTCTCTTTGATAAATAATATAAATATCCATTTTTTCCTTTGCTATCGTATATATCATCTAGAAATTTCTCAAACTCATAAGAAATCAAATTTCTTTCAAAGGTATCATAAGCTTCTTTAGTTAAATTATGTGCTTCGTCCACAACAATATTTTGAAGCGGTGCAACACTTTGATAAGGCCACTTTAATAAAAGTGAATGATTTACTACAACTAATTGGGCTTCTTTTAAAGCTTCAACCTTTAAGGCATAATAGCATCTTTCTTTATATCTGCAGCTATCCACATCGCAAAGCTCCGAATCACAAAAACACTGCTCTAGTAACTTATTTAAATTAAATTTTTCTTTTATATCTTCACTTATTTCTTCAATATCCCCAAATTGTTTTTCCGTTAACAACCTTTTTAAATACACATAACCAAGGAGAGTTTTCATATCGGTTGGATATTCTATGTCTTCAAAACTGTTAAAACATAGATAATTGCTCTTTCCCTTTATCAAAGTGTAATTAACATCTCTTTTTAAATCAAGTGCTTCTAAAATATTTGGTATATCTTTATCCACAAGTTGCCCTTGTAACCCCTTAGTGTTTGTGGATAAAATCACTTTTTCTTGTTTAAGATGTGTATAAATAATAGAAGGAAGCAAATACGCCATACTTTTTCCAAGTCCCGTTGGTGCTTCCATTATTGTTATTTTTCCTTTTTCTAAGCCTTCTCTTATAACCTTCGCCGCATCCCTCTGCTGTGGTCTTAAAGTATAGCTTCTTCCCCCACGTTTCCATATAGCTTCATTTTCAAAAAGCCTTTCATAATCCTTAAGTGCAAAAACGGGATATGGCTCTTTTTCTTTATTTTCTAACGCTGCAGGTTTGTTATTAGCAAAACACTTAACATCATCCATGTTCACACTTGAAATATACTTATACCAGTTCCACTGCTCAAGTTCCAATATACTCATAGGAATAGCATAGCCATTTTCATAATAAAAACTGCTTATAACATAATTAATCACTTCTACCATTTCTTCTGAAACACTACGATATTCACCTTGTGGAACAAATCTATTTTTTAAATACTGAAGATTAAACTCTGGAAGCTCTGGAAAAAGTATTGCCACAAGCTCTAATAAATCTAAAAATTCACCTTCGATATTAAAATCGCTTTTTGAAGCATGACAAACTAAAGGAAGACCTTCAGAGAAGTTTTTAAGCTCCTCCTTAACTTCACTAGGTTCCGCATCTTTATTAAATTTAGTAACCACTTTATCCTTTATTTTAACAGCATCGATATTTATAAGCTTGCTGTCATTTGCTGTTTCTATATTTAAAAACACTAGATTGTTCAATATACTATACGGCTTCATGATTTCTCCTTAGATTAGATTCTACCATCATTATAATATTTTTGATTAATAGTATCTATAGTGAAACTACTGCGAAACTTAAATTATACATATATCAAGATACCAATATTCAAGGTATTTTGGTATATGTACAATTTTTAATTGAGATAGTTTCAACATATAAGAAATGATATAATAAATTCATATAGGTAAGCCGAAATAATGAAATTGATAATACTAAATTTATCCTGACAAATAGGAATTTGAAAGGCAAAATAATAAAATACTAATATATTTCAATTATCTCAGCGATAGCGAGTTATTGAAATACCTTAGTATTTTATTATTTTTTTGCTTTAGATTTATAGAATTTATTATGGAAAGCACTTTTATCTTATTCTAGAAGGATAATGGGCTTACGCCCAAACCCCCCGCATGTTTATGCGACAAAGCATTGTTATTTCGCATTTATTTTACTGAAATATTTTCTCCAACTAAGCCTATAAATGCTCCTTGTTCACCTAAATCAGTGTCCTTATGTCCTATTAACCACTTGTTTCTAGCAAAAAGTAACGCATCTTCTCCTACTTTTTCTGTTTTAGCTTCTAACTCTAAATTTGTATCCTTTGGTAAAACTACAACACATCTAAATCCACCTTCTTCTACATTGCAAGGTGCATAGTGAAGAGTTGTTGCATAAACTTCAATTGCAGTTCCTGCTGGAACCTTGAAAGCTTCAATTTTAGATGTTTCATATGTGTAATCGTCATTAATATCCTGCTGCCAACCTAAAAGAAGTATAAAATCAGTTACTGCTATGTTTATTTCAGATGAACGGTGATATTCAACTGCATTAAGCAAATAATTATTACCATTACAATAACCTACTTGTATTGGAAGTCCGCCATATTCTCTTTCCTCTAATTCTTTAGCAATTTTAAGAGCTTCAAGTTCTTTAATTGATGGCTCATATATTACATCACTTGGTAGAGGAGTGCTTTTCATCTTTTCAATTATTTCTGCACAATCATAATTTTTTAATACTCGTCCATATTTCTTAAACTCTTTATCATTAACGCTTTTAATAACCATACTTTTTACTACTCCCTTTCATATAAATTTAATATCAAAAACTTTTTAAACTAGTTTTATTAAGTTTATTGTACTTTTCTTTACACTCCTAGTCAATATTTTTGTGTAAACTTTTTCAGATTATTTAAGCAATAAAAAAATAAGCGAGAAAATATCCCCGCTTATCTCATTATTATCTAAAGATAATTTATAAATTTTTCAAAGCCCGCTTTTCCAGCTTCATTTCTCTTAAATACTCCAGCATCCTCTAAAACTCTTAAAAATATATAACCTGTCTCTTTTTTTACAATATCAGAAACAGTTTTTGCTGTTATTTCTTTTGCGTATTTTTCTTTTAATTCATCAGCCCACTTAACATGATATTCCGCTATTGAATTTTCTTCATCTAGAATATATTTCTCAACTTCTTTTAATTCTATTTTAAGTCTAGCAGGTAAAACGGCAAGTCCCATAACCTCAATTAAACCTATATTTTCTTTCTTTATATGCTGCACATCCTCATGTGGATGAAAAATGCCTAACGGATGCTCTTTACTTGTTCTATTATTACGTAATACCAAATCCATTTCATAAGCATTATTTCTTTTTCTTGCAATAGGCGTTATTGTATTATGAGGAGTATTATCGGTGAACGCAAGTACTTCACTAGCCTCATCGGAATATCCTCTCCATTTATCTAGTATATAGTTTGAAGCCTCAACAATTGAATTAGCATTTTCTCCTCTTAATCTTATTACAGACATAGGCCACTTTACTACTGAAAACTTAATATCATTAAAGCCTGCTACTCTAAAAGCATAATCTTCCCCTGCTTTTGCCATTGGGAAATCATAATTTCCTCCCTGACAGTGATCATGTGTTAATATGGATCCACCTACAATAGGAAGATCTGCATTTGATCCTATAAAATAATGAGGAAATTTTTCTATGAACTCTAAAAGTCTTTTGAACATTGCTTTATCGATTTTCATATCTCTATGCTCTTCACATAGTACAATACAATGTTCATTATAATATGAATAAGGAGAATACTGTAAATACCACTTTTCATCTAACAAGTCTATAGGAATTATTCTATGGTTTGAACGTGCAGGATGATTTATTCTTCCAGCATACCCTTCATTTTCAATACACAACAAACATTTTGGATAATTTGTACTCTTAACTTCTTTTGCTTTAGCTATATCTTTAGGATTCTTTTCCGGTTTAGATAAGTTAATTGTTATATCTAAATCACCATACTCTGTTCCTACCTTATAGCTTATATTTTTAGCAATGCTTTTAGTTTTAATGTAGTTACTATTTTTGCTTAATTCATAAAAGTAGTTTGTTGCGCGAGCAGGATTTTCATTATATTTTTTATAGAAGCTTTTTATAACTTCAGAGGGTTTACTTATAAAGCAGTTCATAACCTTAGATTCTAATATATCTTTTTCACTAGATAAATCCTCAATCATATTACTTTCTACAGCAAAATCCATTAATTCTTCTAAAATATCAGGTATTGTTTCTTCTTTATCATGAATATCTTTTTCTTCTATATCCTTTAATCCAAATAACTCTATAACCTGATTAGTGCAATATATTTCATCCTCTTTTTCAATTAAATCGCTTTCTATAGCTTTATGAACTAATGCTTGAATTTTCTCCTGCAAATCCATGTTAATTCCTCCTGTATACTCTTTTAAATATTCATAGATAATTATTACCAATACCCAATTCATTTCTAAAAAACAAAATTTAACTCAATGCACAACTCACAGTTCACAATTATTGTCAACTGATGTATGTTCATATAACCAGCATGTCCTAAAATAAAATTCAGCTAATTTTAATATTTCATGTTGTCTATCTATATTATCTCCTTAGCACCATCGCCAATATTGGCAATATAAAAATCAGCACTATATCCAATTTCTTTTAAATAAGTTTCCCCCACATTTTTAATAAATTTATCTGTAGAAGCTTTTTTTACAATAGCAATAGCACATCCTCCAAAACCAGCACCTGTCATTCTTGCTCCAAGGATTCCTTCTTGCTTCCATGCAGTTTCAGCTAAAGTATCTAGTTCTTTTCCTGTTACTTCATAATCATTTTTTAATGAAATATGAGATTCATTTATTAGTTTTCCAAATGTCTCTAAGTTGCCTTTATTTAATTCTTCTAATGCTTTTACAGTTCTTATATTCTCATAAACTGCATGTTTAGCCCTCTTTAAAACGACTTCATCCTTTATAAGATGTTTATATTTTTCAAAAGTTTCTGCATCTAACTCTCCTAAAGAATTAATATTAAGCTCTTTCTTTAAAATTCCTAAAGCGTTTTCACACTCTGCTCTTCTTTCGTTATATTTTGAATCCGCAAGTTCACGCCTTTTATTAGTATTCATTATTATGATGTTGTAACCATCTAACTTTACAGGTGCATATGAGTATTCAAGTGTATTGCAATCAAGTAGAATTGCACAATCCTTTTTACCCATGCCTATTGCAAATTGATCCATAATTCCGCTATTAACACCTATATAATTATTTTCTACGGATTTACCCATTTTTATTAAATCTATCATTTCAACATCTAAATTAAACATTCCTTTTAGTAAAACTCCACTTACGAGCTCAATAGAAGCTGAAGATGAAAGACCTGCTCCGTTTGGTATTTCACCGTAAAATAATATATCCATTCCCTTATCTATTGTATATCCGTGTGTTTTTAACTCTTGAAGCATTCCTTTAATATAGTTTGTCCAATTATCTTCCTTCTTGTAAGCTAAGTCATCTAAATCTACATTAATAACTCCTAAGCTTTCAAAATTCATTGAATATAGAGAACACTTATTGCTATTATTAAAGCTTACTGCTGCATATGTTCCTAAAGTAATTGCACAAGGAAATACATGTCCTCCATTGTAATCCGTATGTTCCCCAATAAGATTAATTCTGCCTGGTGCAAAAAAGAATCTTTCAGCATTTTTGCTGAATACCTTTTCAAACTCACTTTTTATTTTATCTAAAGCATTCATAATTAATACCCCCATATAAATATTTTATAAGATAATAATACAATTATTTTAGTAAAATTTCAATATTTATTTACTAATTTTTTCTCTTTTTTACTAAGGTAAATTTTTAACTATAGCTAATTATGTTCAGCTTGATTGAACGAAATAAATAGTCAATTTCAAAAAATTTACATTAGCACTAATTTTAAAATTTTCTGTAGTAAAACAGAAGATTGCAGAAATTTCATAACATTTTGGTTAAGAAGGATAATGGGCAAAGTCCAAACCTCGTGTATGATTACCTTCACTGTCATCCGTCAATTGTACTCTAAACCAAATCTAAATTTATCATTTTAAAATTCCATGTTATGTACAAAACTTTCCACCTAAAATTCCGTAGGCACGGAGGAATTTTTTCCTTGAACCACCTTGTGAGAGAAGTAACAATGCTGAAGGAACGATTTAAAAAAATTCTAATAAATCTCGGTTCAAAAATTGTAAAATGCTTAGATATTTCAATTGTCTGAGCGTTTTCTCAGCGAGTTATTGAAATTTCTTAGTATTTTATGATTTTTGAATCTTAGATTTATAGAATTCTTTTAACGCGACGAAGCATTGTTACTTCGCGCTATTCCTTATTATCAATTCAGTTGCTAAGCTAACTTTTTTAGCTATAGTTCTTCCATTAATTCTTTCTACTAGTAATTCTACCGCAGTTTCACCCATACTCTCAGTATAAACTTTAACCGAACTCAGTGGTGGATTTAAATACTGAGCTACACTTACATCATTTACTCCAATTATACTAACTCTATCTGGAACCTTGATACCTGCTTCTGCAAGTGCTCTAATTGCTCCTACTGCCATAGTGTCATTTGCTATGAAAAAGGCTGTTGGTAGTTTTTCACCTAATTCGGAAATTGCCTTTTTCATCAAGCTGTATCCGTCATCTACAGAAAAGTTTCCTATATAAACATTCTTTTCATTCCACAAATTTAATTCTTTTAGATAGCTTTCAAAAGTCTTTCCTCTTACATCCTCAACATAATCACTCTTGTCTTTAAAAAATTCCGTGCCACCAATATATCCAATATTTTTATGTCCCATTTTTGTAAAGTGATTAATTACATTTTTTGTTGCTAATTCAAAGTTTGTAACAACAGAGTCAAAAATGTTCTCGTTAGGGGAATAGTCAACAAAAACGACGTTAGATCCTTGAGTCATAAGCTTTTCTATTTCACTTTTACTAAACTTTCCCACTGCTATAATGTTTTGTATGTTTTGATTTTTTATCTCGCTTATATTATCATAGGTACACATTACAACTCCATAATTAAATTGCTTGCACTTTTTTTCTATTCCAAGTCTTATTGATAAATAATATAAATCATTAAGTTCTTCTTCCTCTGTATACCAATTTATAACTGCAATTCTATTATTACTTTTCTTTTTATTAATGTGCTTATCATAAGAAAGTTCCTCAGCAATTTCAAAAATCTTTTTTTTAGTTTCATTGCTAGTAGATAAGGTTGGATCATAATTAAGTACTCTTGAAACAGTTGAAATTGAGACTCCAGCCTTTTCTGCTATATCTTTAATTGTTGCCATTTATATCCTCCAACCATCATTTTTTATAATTCTTTAGTAAAATTTTAAAGTTATTTTAGTAAAAAGTCAACATAAAAATACGAGTTGCTTACAATGATCTTTAAAATATATGTACCTATTTAAATAGCCAATAAATCTTTTCCTTTGAAATTTCAAAGCCAAGCCCCTTCTGCAGCTTTGTAGAGGCTTCATTTCCTTCTTCAATTTGTCCATATGCATACAAGCCTTTTTTTAACATCTCATTAACAGCTTTAACGATGAGATGAGTTGCTATTTTCCTTCTTCTGAACTTTGGAAGAACTTCAAGCATTCCAATTGAACCTTCCTCATGACCTCCTATAAAGCCGCCAAGTTCACCATCTATAAATGCTCCATATATAACCCCTGCATCTATTCTTTCACCAATATATTCTGCATTGCAAAGGTCCTTTTTTGAATAATGTTCCATAACAAAGCCTATGTAATCTCTATTTAAAAGCCTTATCTCTGGAGAAGCTTTTGAAACCTCCATCGGAACATCTTTAGTATATACAGAATTACTGCATATCATTTTATCTTTAAATTTAAACTTTTTAATAAGTAATTCGCAGTATTGTTCCTGATGAGTAACAATTATTTGTGCCTCTTGTGGAATTTGATTTATCATTGTTTTTGCTATTTCTTTATCCTCAATATTCATCATGTAAGCTTCTGATATATTGTCATAAATCATCACTCCTTTATCTGAAGCAAACATTATTTCTGCACTGCCCCTCTTTATACATTGAAGTATGTCTACATTTAATACTAGGTTTTTTGACAATACTTTTACCGCTACATCCTCTTTCATAATTACCTTAATCCTCCTTAAATTCTGTTATTTTAACGTCTAAAAGAATTCCATTCTTAAAAACACAATGGTATTGAAAAGTTCCTTTATTATTAATCATATTTGGAAGAAACCTAGGTAAATTATGAGCTACACCAGTATTTTCTGGATTCATAATCCAATCTATCTTTTTCCAATCTAGAATACCTTCTCTTGTCTTTATAGGGACTTCATATTCATAATCCCACGGAAGTTCCTGCATAAAAAGATACATCCCTTGTATTTTTCCTTCATCTGAATTCCAAGTAACAATACCTTTAAATTGTATATCATGAAGCTTTATATTGGTTTCCTCATATACCTCTCTAAGTATACAATCACGCGGAGTCTCACCCTTTTTAAATTTTCCTCCAACTCCATTCCAGCTTCCCATCCAACTTGGCTTTTCTCTATTTAAAAGCAGTATCTCGTCTTCTCTTTTAATAAAACAAATAGTATATTTAAGCTTGTCCATTTTATTCATCTCCTAGTACTAAACAACTATAACCATTATATCTAAAAAACACCGCAAAACTCAAACTAGTCTTGCGGTGTTTTTCTAAATTACATTAAATTCATATTCTAAAACTTCTTTAAGGGTCTTTTTATTTACTGATTGAACTTTATCAGTAATATATAAATGATATTTATGCCCTGACTTATAATTCTCTACAGGTGAAATAATTAACGCCTTATCAATACATTCTAGTTTAATATCAACTTTATTTCCCTCATCGTCTACTACATAAACACTATCTTTATTCACTGTAGTTTTGTCTATATCATTTGAAAAGTTAACTGTCCATGCTTTATCGCTATTAACCTTATATGGTATTACTTTTGCATTTCCGTCACTTGTACTATTGGGAAGTTCTATAAGGGTAAAAATACTGAACTTTTTAACATGTAGCTTTATTCCAACGGCCTTATTGTTTGAATCATAAACTATAGTGCCTGTTACTACCTCATTTTCCCCATCACTGTGCTGAACCATTGCTGCTAAGTTGGATAAGAAATTTGCATCCCCACTCCCCTTTTGTAATTCATCTGCAGTTATTGGAATTGTAACCTCAGCAGCTCCAGAAAAATTAGTGTCAAGCTTTAAGGAATCTCCAATTTGCTTAGCTCCAGCTGCATACTCACTTATAATAGTTGGTGTTCTTGAATCTGATATTTCACTAAAAGTTCCTTGGATAATCGTTCCTGTAAGCTGCATAAGAGTTGCATATGGTAAACTTATGCTTCCCCTTGCTGCCTCAACATTTAAAGAAAGCTTATTTTCCTGCAACAGCTTTGTGCAATTCCCATCTGCTTGAAACTCAATACTATCTGCCGTAATTGACACCGAATCATTTAAGATTATATCTACTGAAGCTGCATTATTCTTTAAGGCATTAGCTATTATTTGTGACACTGAGCTTTCATCCAGCATAACTTCATCCTTTATTGTTCCATTTGTATTTATCGTTCTAACTACTGTTACATTGCCTAAAGTAAATTCATTATTTCCAACCTTTGCTGTTACAGGCACTGTTCTTGTCTCTGTAACTGGCTGCGGTACTGGTGGAATATATGGAGGTGTATACGGTGCCGATGGAGTAACATTATTAGAAGCTGCTGATGGCACGCTGTCTCCTTGTGCATTTGTCGCTACAACCTTAAAATTATAAGTTACCCCGTTAGTAAGGCCTGTTACTGTTATTGGACTTCCAGTGCCAGTTCCAACTACCATGCCAGTATTTGAAATAATTTTATAACTTGTAATAGGACTTCCACCATTATTTCTAGGTAGTGCAAAGCTTACTAATGCACAGCCATCTCCTGCTGATGCTGTTACATTTGTTGGAGCAGATGGCACAGAAGCCTTCACTACCATAACAAAGCTGCTATCGCTTGTTTGCCCCAGATTATCAGTTACCTTGACTTTAAAATTAAATGTTCCAGCAGAAGTAGGTGTTCCAGATAAAGTACCATTAGGTCCAAGTGTTAAACCATTTGGTAAATTTCCGCTTTCCAAAGAATAAACTTTTGGATCAAAGCCTCCTGAAGATGAAAAATTAAAGCTATATGAGGTTGCTACTGTACCATTTGAAGGATTTATATTACTAATTACTAATCCTTCAGATGGAGTAACACTATTAGAAGGTAAGGACTCAGCACTCTCTCCAATCATATTAACTGCTTTTACTGTAAAGGTATATTGTGTTCCATTAGTAAGCCCTGTTATTGTTACAGGGTCACCTGTACTTGTTCCTGTTATTCCACCAGGATTTGAAGTTACTACATAATTTACAGCAACACAGCCTCCGTTACTAGCAGATGGTGCAAAGCTTACTGTTGCACAACCGTTTCCTGCAACTGCCTTTACATTTGTTGGAACACTAGGTGCAGAAACCTCTGTAAAGCTTACATTAAAATGTTTATTACTTCCTAAAGTTGTGATATTTAAATTTGCCATATACGTTTTTGTAGGAAAATTATTATTTCCACTTATAGTAACAGGGAACATGGTATTCCCATTATTAAGAATACTTATTTGTAATATAACGGAGCTTGGAAATTGAACTTCTCCAATACTATTGTTATTTCCATCCATAATCTGAACTGAACTTGAATTTGTTTGAAGCCCTGCACCTTCTATTTCCATTACCTTGTTTTCTGGAAGATCAAATTCATACTGTTTTAAACCATTTGACGCTATGCTTGAGGTAAAATTAAAGTTTGGTACATTTACTGTACTTGACTGACTATTTTGTCCCGTAAATTTCAAATTAAGCGTAACCCCCGTCTGCGTAGGCGGAATAGGGGGAGTTGAATTATTCACTAACATTGCATACTCATAATCAATTGATTGCCCCGAAGCATCGGTTACTTTAACCTTAAAATTAAAAGTTCCACTTGAAGTAGGTGTTCCAGATAGAGTTCCATCTTCTGCAAGCTTTAAACCACTTGGTAAACTTCCTGTCTCCAAAGAATAAGCTTTTGAACCTGAACCTCCTAAGGATAAAAAATTAAAGTTGTAAGGTGAATTAACTGTTCCCGCTGTTGGGTTTGCTATATCAATAATTAACCTTGGTATGCCTTGTATAGAATTTATGTCAGTTTCATCAGTTTTTATATTACCCTCTGCATCTTTTATTGAATTAGCTGCAATTTTCACTTCATTATTTTGTCCGATGAGAGGTTTATCAAAAATTATTATTAATTTCCCATTTTCAATAGCTACAGTATCGCTTGGACTTAAAGCATTAAAGTTTATTCCATCACTAGAAAAGGTTATATTGCCTCTTAACGTATTTAAATTGGCACATGCATTAGCTATATTTTCACTAAAGGCTAATGTAAGCTTTTTGCTATCACTGTCTAAAGCTGCTCCATTTGAAGAATCAAAAGTAGGAGGCGTAGTATCTATTATTATATTAGGCAAAGCTCTGCCACTAAAAGTAATGTCACAAGGAACTCCTGCTGAATCTGCTGAATTTATATTCCCTCCATTTAAATTCAAACTGCTGCCAACACTTATACCGCTGCTGTCATCTCCTTTAACTATTGTATATCTAAAAATTAAAGAACTTATGCCACTTCCGCTTATATAGTGTGCTTCTACTGGTTTATTGCTAATATTTATTGGCAAATATGGTGTTCCAGAAGATGAATTTACTTTTACATTTCCATTAAAATTAACTACAAAATCTAAATTATCTCCTGATTTATATGTTCCATCTTGTGGAAATGAAACACTTGTAATTGAAATAGGTTTTTCAAGCACTGTTACAGTAAAATCCTTTGTACTTGCATATGACCCTTTTGTTATTGTGGCAATTAAAGATACAGTTTCATTAATGCTTCCAATAGGTGGTCTAGTTACCACTCCTGTATTTGAAATTACTGCTTCATTACTTGATGCCCAGCTTATATTAGTTCCATTAGCTCCCTTAGCAGGAAGTGTAATATTTTGAGTTACATTAGAACTATTGTCTCCAGAAGCGTACCCAATTTCTAGAGAAGCTTTGTCTAGTGATCCATTGTCCGAATCGTTCACATTTACCGGTATACTGCTATTTGCATTATCTCCAGTTCCCAATTGTCCATCACTATTATTTCCAAAGCTCCATATGTTTCCCTCATCATCTAATACTGCTGTAAAATCACTGCCTGTAGATATTGCTTTTATTTTACTACTATTTAAGCCTGGTATTAATATTTGAGTTGGTTTATTCCTAACCATATTATCTCCAGTTCCCAATTGTCCACTACTATTATCTCCAAAGCTCCATATCCCTCCACTAGTATCTAATGCTAGCGAATGTAAATCCCCTGTTGTTATTGACGATATTTGAGCCGGTATTGATATTTCAGTTGGTTTATTCCTATCCGTATTATCTCCGGTTCCTAGCTGACCATACTGATTCATCCCCCAACTCCATACATGTCCATTACTATCCAATGCTTCTGTATCCCATATTCTTGCTGATATTGATACTATATTAGCTTGTATTAATATTTCAGTTGGTGTGTTCCTATCCGCATTATCCCCGGTTCCTAACTGACTATAAAAGTTCTGTCCCCAACTCCATACATTTCCATTTTCATCTATTGCTTCTGTATGCTCTGACCCTGCTGATATTGATACTATATTAGTCGATATTGATATTTCAGTTGGTATATTTCTACCTATATTATCTCCTGTTCCTAGTTGACCACAGTCATTCTGCCCCCAACTCCATACATGTCCATTTTTATCTATTGCCTCTGTATCATATCCTCCCCCTGATACCTCTACTATATTATCTAGTGTCGATATTTGAGTTGGTACATTTCTATCTTTAGTGTCACCTGTTCCTAACTCACCACAACTATTATCTCCCCAACTCCATACATGTCCATCACTATCCAATGCAACCATATGATAATAGCCTGCTGCTATTGCAATATATTTACTGTTAGCATCTGCCTTTACGTTTTTAGGCCATCCATTAAAAACTAAAAAAAATATCATAAAAAAACTTATAGCCCAGGATAAAACTTGCTTCAATTTTTTACTCATATAATCCCCCTTAAATTCATAAAAATTCATACACTAATAATAACGAATTTTTTAGGAATAAAACATTGGTCGAATGGCCAGGTTTTACAATATATTTGATTTTCTGGCACTTAATACTGCAGATATTTTGTTGTTTACATTTAGTTTTTTGTATATAGCTTCAATGTATCTTTTTACAGCAGATATAGAAATGCAAAGTTCACTTGAAATTTGAGCACGCGTTAGCCCTTCTGCTAAAAGCCTTAATACTTCTGTTTCCCTTTTAGTCAGCCGTGAAGGATTATTCTTCATCCTTTTAATAGTCTTGCTATAATGTTCACTAGCTTCAATAACATGTTCTAAATAAATCTCATCAATTTCATTTCTATTTTTTATTTCATATAATATAGGCAGAATATAGTCTGCATTTTCTGCAAAGGGTAGTACAATTTTATCCTTTTCAGCTTCCTTAAGTGATTTTATAAGAACCTTTACTCCTTCTTCAATTCCATACAAATTCGCCTTTACTACAGTTGCATAAATTAAATTGTGAAGAAACCCAAGCTGATTATGAAACACCTTAAATTTACCCTTAAAACTTTCACACAAAGCCTCAAGCTCAAGCCAATTTTGGGAAAGCAACACTGCCTTACCATAAACAATATATTGGAAAGCCATTCCATTATACATGAACGTTCCTAAAGACATATCTCCGGTGCAAAGCCACCTAGGTATTTTATCCTTTTCCCCAAGACATCCATAAATATACCCTTCACATAATGCTATAATTGTACTATAAACCGCTCTACTTTGAACCGACATTTCTTCGCTATATACGGATAGTAAATCTTTTGTCTCACTAAGAAGCCTTATTGTTTTTAAAATTTCTCCTCTAATAATATATAGCCGCATAATTGTAAAATTAGCACACAATATTATTCCTATCTGCATTTTTGTTTTTGCTTCGTAAATTGCCTTTTTTGCATAAAACTCCACTTCTTCTAAGTTATAAGCTTCAAGTGCATATTCCGCTCTCACTATATATTTAGAACCAGCTCCAGAGCCGTCTAAAACAAGTGTTGACGTTCCTGTCATGCTATTTACAGTTTCCTTAAGCTTTCCCGGTTCCCTATAATAAAGATATAAACAATGAGGCACTCCAAAAGAAAATTCCGCCTTGCGAAGAATAATTTTAGAAACTCCACCCTCAAGTAATTTATATGCCTTCTTAGCATGTTCAGATATTTTTTTTGCATCGTTAAAAGCGACAAATATAGATATAACCTCAATTTCACCTAGTATTCTATTTTTAACACTCATAGGCAGTTGTGACTGACTTTCATAGTATTCCTTCATATCATTTACTATTTCTACCCCTTGCTTTGCTAAGTTTCTATTTCCACTGATAATAAAGCTGCTTGCAAATTTTAAAAATACATAGGGATACTTTTTATATAAATCCTGTGGCAGTTCTTCACATATATTGTAAAACACCTCAAACCCAGAATAACCCATACTTATATTTCCCATAGTGTTAGCTATACTTAAAAGTTCCTCTGTTCTTCCAGCTTTATGATAATATTTAAGAGCTTCTATCATTTGATTCTGCTTTGCAAACCACTTACCTGCTCTATAGTAACCTCCTTTACCTCCATATTATTTATTTTTAATTCTTTTCTTAAAAAATCCAGCAAAACATTATGTATTTTATAAAAGCCTGTTTCTTTATTAAATTGAATAAAAGCATTTTCCGCCATAAGACTTTCTAAAATCTTAGGTACTTTCGGGTTTTGCAGCACCTCAACAGCCTCATTCCTAGTAAAATTATCAAGGATAGAAAGTTCCAAAAGTACTTTCTTTGTTTCATCATTAAAATTACGATAAAGATTATCTTGAACAAGCTTATTAACTTCAGAAATCTCCGTAACTGGCAGCCCATTTTTAAGTCCAAGCATTATAAGATAAATTCCAGATATCCATCCATTTGTATAATCATAAATTTTATCAATATCCTTATACGTTACATGAAAATTCATAAGTTCAAAGTATTCTTTAATTTCTTTCTTGCTGAATTGAAGAACGTCGTTGCTTATAAAGTAACACAGCCCTTTAGAGACAAAGTTTATGTAATTTAATTTAGGTTTAGTACGAGAGGTTAAAACTAAATGCAGACCCTCAATTTTAGCCTGTACAATTCTTTCAACTAGCTTTTCAACTGGCTTATTCTCCTCAATAATGTGATAATCATCTATTACTAGAACAATGTCATTTTCATAATTCACTTTTTTAATAATATCTATAGTTTCTTCTATTTGAAGTGTATCTACTGGGAAACTAGATTTTATTAGTTTTTCGCCAGTAAGTTTATCTAATTTTTCAAAGGCCTCTCCAAACTTTTTCCAAAACACCGTCTCTGACCCATCACTGCCAAGCACAGATACCCATATTGTTCTTGCTTTACATCCAATTAAATAGTTTTCAACTGATGTAGTTTTACCGTAGCCCATAGCTGCCGAAACAATAGTTAATGGATAATAAAATATATTTTCAAGTTCTTTGTTAATTCTATTTCTGCTCAAAAATTTACTTTGCCTCAACTCTTTCCCTCCTTTATACATAAACCCAATTATTTAGAAGTTATGTATTAAAACATCAAATTATTTATACATACTTTATCGTAAAAATAGAATTGCTTTTGCAGGATTAAACTATAAAAATAAAATACGGAAAGAATCAAAATTCTCTCCGTATTTTAGGCTAAACTATTTTGTAAAGGAAGCTCCACTCGAATGTCAAGTACTCCAGCTTGAAGTGATGCATTTGTACTTCCACCCATCTCTTCTGCTAAAAGCCTTACTATAGAGAGTCCAAGCCCTGTAGTTTTACTTCTGGCTTTATCCGCTGTATAAAAGCGATCAAAAATATGATTTATATCTATTTCATTGCTATTCTTCACAGAATTTTTAAACGATATTACAGCATTTTTTTCAGCTAACACCTGCACTTCTACGTTACCGGCCGAATGCTGTACACAGTTTCGTATTAAATTCTGGACAATTCTTATTACTGCCTCCTTAGAAGCCTTTGCAAATACAGGTAGTGCTTCAATAATACGTACTTCTAAATTATTTTCTTCAAAAACCGCAATGGATTCTGCAATGCATTCTGTAACAAGATTAGTCAAGTTAATTTTTTCAAGCTTAAGCTCTGGTTCTGCATTCAAAAGATATGCATATTCAAAAAAATGCTCAATAAGCACACCTAATTCATCTGCGTGCTTCTCTGCAACTTGAAGCTTATACCGCTGTTCACTTGTTAATACTCCTTTTTCCATAAGCTGTTGATATCCCTTTATTGCTGTAAGGGGCGTTCTAAGGTCATGAGAAATGTTTGAAATCATCTCTTTAAAATGCTTTTCTTCACGAAGTGCCTCAATGCGAAGATTCTCTTCATCTTTAAGGCACTTGTTTATATTAGCGGCTAAGGTATTAAGTTCCTTATTAAATAGCGCTAAATTAATAGGCTGACGGGTATGTTCTGCAAGTCTTTTAGTAAGCAGCTTGTTAATATTGTGTAATTGCAGCTGCAAAAAGATAATATATGAACTAAACAGTATAACTAATACACTCAAAATACAAACTGCAATTACTAACATTATAATCAACCTTTCAATTATTTAATCTCTGATTTTCTAAATGCAAAACAAGTAATAGCTGTCATTACAATTATAAATATCAAACTAAAAACAATTCCCTTTACAATATCACTATTTTCTGCATTAAGTGTCATAAAAGAATATTTACCTGCAAATGGTGTACACTCAGAAATATTTTTAAATATCTTAGAACTTGTTTCCAATCCGCCTATTTTTCCCAAAAGGACTGAACTACCATAATATACAGGAACAACAATAGCTGGCTTTTTTAAACCAATAGCAAGAGGTATACAAACACTAATCTGTGCAATATGCGAAATGGTCAGCACAAGTATAACGAATAGTATCTTCCACGCTTGTGATGAAGAAATAGCTTTACCACCTTCTGCTGTAATTAATCTCAAAAAACCAATTGATACTTGCCCCATACTAAACTTATAGCCTGTACTGATTGCAATACCTGTTATTATCGCATACGGAAGTAAAATAATGAAGCCACCAAGACAAATCATAATTGCTTTGCTGATAACAACCTTTCCTCTACTGTTACCATCTACAATAGCTTCATGAATTGTTCTATTATCAAAATCACCACATATAAAAACAGCTGCAATAGTACCCCCAAGAATTGCCACCACATTTGCATCACTAAACATAAATCCAATGTTAATACTGTCAGTGCCAAGTTTCCCTTGTTGCACCATATATGCCATTACTGTCATAATTACTGAGCTTAACATTGCAATTAAAAATATAACCTTAATTGCAATTGATTTACGTAACTTAAATAAATCAGCCTTAATTAAATTATACATATTGTCCGCCTCCAACAACAGCTACAAAGTAATCCTCAAGGGTATCACCCTCACCTGAAAAATTTGTTATTATAAGTTTATTTTCGAAGAGAACTCTTGCAATTTTCTCTTTTTCGTCTATATAATCATATAGCTTAACAGATTTATCCGGCATAACCTTGTAGTTCTGTGTCTTTAGTTTCATTTCCAAAACACTTACTAATCTTTCTGTCTCTGTTGAACTTATACGAATATAGTGTTTGCAATGTTCTCCAAGTTCATCAAGGGTTAATTTTTCTTTGATTTGCCCCTTGTGAATGATAATATAATCCGTAGCTGTTTGATACATCTCCGGCAAATTATGACTAGAAATTAAAATTGTAATTTGTCTCCCTTCGCACAATTTTTTTAATAGGTTACGAATTTCAACCACACCTATTGGATCAAGCCCATTTATTGGTTCGTCTAAAATTAACAGCTCTGGGTTGCCAAGGAGAGCAATAGCTATTCCTAAACGCTGCTTCATACCAAGCGAAAAGTTTTTTGCTTTCTTTTTCCCTGTGTCCGAAAGATTGACAAGCTTCAATAGCTCATCCTCAATTTCTTCATCTGGAACACCTTTCATAATCCTATGAAGCCTAATATTTTCTTTTGCTGTCATGCTTAAATCAAGACTTGGATATTCAATCATAGAACCAATTCTCTTTCTTTCACCCTCCAAAGCTCTTTCACCAGTATGCCCAAAAAGTTCAATGCTGCCGCTGGTTGGAAAAGCTAACCCTGTAATAAGCTTCATAAATGTAGATTTTCCTGCACCATTTTGTCCAATTAGTCCATATATTTTACCAGCTTCCAACGCTACTGATACATTATTTAAAACAGTAACACCATGGTAGCTTTTAGTGAGATTTTCTGCTTTCAAAACATATTTAACCACTTCTGTTCACCCTTTCCACATAGATAAACAATTTTGAATATTAAAATTACAAATTCCAATGCTATCCCGACAAACTGGAATTTGAAACAGAGTAGAGAGTAAAGAAAATGTGGATTTACCTTTCGCTTCTCTCAGGTAAATCTTAGAACCTAATAGTGTCAGCTGCGCTGACCACTATATTTTAAGCGCCTTGCGCCCAATAAATTTTAGATTTTTCGAAGCATAGCGTAGAAAAATCATCCTTCACTCTACTCTCTACTCCCTACTCTCTACTCTTCTTTTCAAATTCCAGTTTAACGGATGAATCTGGTATTAGTAATTTCACTCTTTCTCTTTGTTTATCTATTATGCTCAAAGTATACATTTCAAAAGTTTAGAAAAGGTTAAATTCTTAAGGAAAAGTGTTAAGAAAACAATAATTTACTCTTTATATAGCCGGTACCCAAGTCCCCATACTGTTTCTATGTATTTTTCCTTTTCGTTTGCCTTTTTTAGTTTGTTTCTTATATTGCTCATATGCGTTTTACTGCATTATCATCACCAAGGTATTCCTCCTGCCATATTGATTCATAAAGGTTGGCTTTCGTAAAAACCTTGCCTTTATTTTTAATTAGCATTTCCAATATCATATATTCCTTAGCAGTGAGTTCTATTTCAGCACCATTTATAGTAACACGCTTCGTACTGTCATCAAGCACCATGTCCTTGTATTTAAAAATTTTACTCACCTGAGCTTTATTTTGTGAGCGCCTTAAATTAGCTTCAACTCTCGCCGCTACTTCACCTAAATCAAAAGGTTTTGTAATATAATCATCTGCACCAAGCTTTAAAATATCTATTTTTGTACAAACCATATCTTTCGCAGATATAACAATAACAGGAGTCTCTGAAAATTTACGCATTTCTCTTAGTACATCATCTCCACTTTTATAAGGAAGCATAATATCAAGTAAAATCAAATCATAGTTCAAGCTTTTAATTTCTTTCATTCCATCTATACCAGTATACGCCGATTTCACTTTATATCCTGCATCCATCAAGGCTTCCTTTAGCATTAAATTTACATCTTCATTATCTTCAACAATAAGTATATTACTCATAAATTTCCCCCTAGCTACCTTATTCATAATTTCATTATACATTAATTATTTTCACAGTATATAAAGACTTACACCCCTACTTCTACCGATAACTTCAAATGTATCATAAAATAAATTATGTCTTAAGCTTTAATAGATTAAATTCCTTAAACTTAGAATTCTGATTCTATATCTGGAAGAGAAATCCTTTACAAAAGCCGCATCATTTGATGTATAATATAACAAAGCAACAAAATAGCAAAAATTGTCGATATATAGATAGACAACATGAAAGTTTGAAAAATCTTAAACTTAATACATGCAAAGCGCTTAAAATATAGTGCTTGGCGCAGCGAACACTATTAAGTTCTAAGATTTACCTGAATAAAATGGAAAGTAAATCCACCTTCACTGTGAATTGTGAACTGTGCCCTGTGAACTGATTCAACTTCCAGTTTATCGGGATAAATTTAGTATTAGTAATTTAAAGCTTTCAGCTTGTTCATCTATAACAACTATAAGCTTCTGAACCTTAATATATAAAAATGGAGTGATGATTTCTTGAAGGATAAAGTAAACGATATCGTAATCAATCTAACACGAGACAACCTAAACGAGAATGCTAATTCTATTTATATTAGTAACAAATTAAAATTAAGCAGAAATTTAATTTCTCAGTACTTAAACGAATTATATGCCAGCTGCAAATTTGTTAAGATAAATACAAGACCAGTTATATTTTACGACATAGCTACCATAGAAAATCAATACAACTTAAAGCTTACACAAAGAGAATTCAAGTCAGTTGAAGAATTAAAAAAAAGTCTCATTGTAAAGAACCCAAAGGATTTTGAAAAGCTTATAGGTTATAATGAAAGCCTCAGAACCATAGTAAATCAATGCAAGGCAACAATATCCTACCCTCCTGATGGACTGCCACTGCTGCTTCATGGTCCTACAGGAACAGGAAAAAGCTTTATGGCTCAACTAACTTATGAATATGCAGTAAACAATGATCTTATAGAAAAAGATAAAAAGTTTTTAATAGTAAATTGCAGCGAATATGCAAATAATCCCGAGCTTTTAACAGCCAATTTATTTGGTCATAAAAAAGGTGCATTTACAGGTGCAGATAGAGACAACCCCGGGTTAATAAAGCTAGCTGAAGATGGAGTGCTTTTTATGGACGAGGTCCACTGCTTAAATGCCAAGTGTCAGGAAAAGTTATTTCTTTTTATGGACAAGGGTATATATCATATGGTTGGTGATAATAAAAACTGGTATAAGTCAAAGGTTCACCTTATATTTGCAACCACAGAAAATCCAGAGGAGGTTTTGCTGAAAACTCTTTTAAGAAGAATACCTATGATTATTAAAATACCTTCTCTTGAAGATAGAGGTTCTGATGAAAAACTTCAATTGATTTATAACATGTTTTTGAAAGAAGAAAATAAAATAAAAAAATCTATCTTTATAAGCAGCTTAGTCTACGATGTACTTTTAAAAACAAATTTTGTGGGTAACATAGGAGCACTTGAAAACTGTATACAAGCAAGCTGTGTAAATGCCTTTTTTAAATCTCAGCAAGATAAAAACAAACTTGAAATACATGCCTACGATTTGCCAGAAAATCTTCTTGAAGGCTATGAAAAAGCAAATAGGAAACTAAATGTTTCCAGTGCCAACAAAATTATATCAATTTATGAACTAAAATCGTTTATCAAAACCAAAAGAGAGATTTTAGATTTGAATGATAAAATAATAGACAACTTTGAAACCTTAAAAGATAAAAAGATAGCTTTTGATGAATTTCTAGAAAACTCCTTTGCTAATTTAAACAAATATTATGATTCAATTGTATTTAACGAAAAAAAAGCTAGTACAAGTGAGCTATACAGCAGTACTATAATGCAATCTATATTTGAAATTGTTTACTATAAATATGGAATAAAATTTTACAATAACGATATTATAATAATTTCAAATTATCTAGAAGACTATACTAAAAACAGCTATGAATTTAATGATTGGAATAAGCATAATTTAAAAAATGTAAATGAATTATACGAATATCTAGAAAAGCATATGCATAGAGAATTCTGTATATCAAATGAAATCTTACAAAATATACATATAAACATGGATATAAAGCCAGATCTTATGGTATCCATTATATTTACTCTAACTATAAAAATGTTAAATAACCAATATGATCTTAATAAAAATATTGGTGTTATAATAGCACACGGATATTCCACCGCAAGCAGCATGGCAAACGCAGCGAACAAGCTTCTCAATCAATATATTTTTGATTCCATTGACATGCCTTTAGATGTAACTACTGGAACTATTATAAATAAGCTAAATAATTATTTAAATAAAGTTGAGGGTTATGAGCAAGTGGTACTGCTTGTTGATATGGGCTCCCTAGAAGAAATATACAAGGGCATTCAATTTAATACAAATTCAAATATAGCAATAATGAACAATGTAAACACAAAGCTTGCTCTAGAGGTTGGCGAAGGAATAAAAAACAATCTTCCGCTTGAAGAAATACTTGAAACTGCTAAAAGAAATAATGAATACAAATATCAAATTATTAAAAATAGACTTAAGGAAAAAGTTATATTATGCTCCTGTGCAAGCGGTATTGGAACTGCAGAAAAACTAAGAAGTATAATAGAAAAAAGTTTACCTAAGGATACTCCAATAAAAGTGCTTACCTATAACTACAACACATTAATAGAAAAACGCTTAAATGATGATTTTTTTGAAAAATACAATATAATATGCATTGTAGGAACTTTAAATCCGTATATAGATGAAATTAAATTTATACCAATTGAGGATTTAATCTTAGACGAAACTTTGGACTATTTGAATCTTTATTTTGAAGATTTTTTAAGTAAAGAAGAAATAAATATTTTCAAACAAAACATATTAATAAATTTTAGTTTATCTAACATAATGAATAATTTAACTATATTAAATCCAGCTAGGCTTTTAGAACAGGTGGCAGATGCACTAGATAAACTTCAAGAGCTGCTAAATATAAAATTAAATAATACTACCTGTGTAGGTCTCTATGTTCATATATGTTGTTTAATAGAGCGTTTAATAACAAAGCAAACTGTTGAAAGCTATGCAGACATTGATAAATTTATTTCTGAACATTTAGCTTTTATAAAAAGCGTAAAGAATGCCTTTAACAGAGTAGAAAAATACTATAGAGTAAATATTACAACAGAAGAAATTGCATACATGTACGATTATATAAAAAATGATAAATTTTAAACTTTATGACGTTATATTTGATTGGGTATGGCATGATTTTTGCTTAATAAATATATTGAATAAGCTAAAATTTAGGAGGAATAAACATGGAAGTAAAAGAAACTATGCTAACTTACATAAAAGAAGAAAAGGAGTGCTGCACAAAAATTCTTGCAAATAGAAAAAGTTCACTAAGCTCCTTCATCGATTACATGAAGGAAAACAAAGCTCTAAAAAGAATTACAGTTTTAGCTACAGGTTCTTCTTTAAATGAAGTTAACTGCTGTAAAAATTACCTAAGTGATATTCTAAAAGTAGAAGTCGACATAAAAAACCCTTTTATATACAAATATTATGAGAATTACACTGATACAGATGCTTTGTATATAGGTGTCTCACAAAGCGGCAGCAGCTACTCTACTATAGAAGCTGTAAAAAAAGTTAAAGAAAATAATTGTGACCACTTTGTACTAACTTCAAATTTAAAAAGTGCCATATCAAGAGCGACATCAAATTTAATAGATATGGGCTGCGGTGAAGAAAAGGTAGGCTTTGTAACAAAAGGTTTTTCAGCTACGGTATTAAATATTTTATTAATGGGTATTGAGGGAGCTCTTGCTAAAGGAACAATTGACTTAAGCACATATGAAAGTGAAATTTCAAAGCTTGAAGCTACAATAGCCAAGATAGATGATATTATAGGCAAGAGTATGGAATGGTTTGATAGAAATGAAGCTGAATTTAAAAAAGCCAAAAGAGTAGTTGCAATAGGCTATGGTGCTGGCTACGGCATTGCTTGTGAAGCTGACACTAAAATAACAGAAACTGTGAGAATACCATGTACAGGCCATGAATTAGAAGAGTATATGCACGGACCTTATCTAGAACTTGACGACACTAACTATCTATTTTATATAGAGTCTAAAGGTATACTCGAAGAAAGAAATAATCTTTTAAAAAAGTATACATCAGATTACACCAAACACATTTTTACTGTAACCTGCGGCAATTCACAAAACCCAAAGGATATCGCAATAGATTGTAATACAGGAGAATATTTCTCAACTTTATTGCTTGTTATTCCTTTCCAAGTTTTAGCTTATAGATTATCTAAAAGCATTGGAATAGACTTATCTGTAAGTCCATTCCCAGATTTCGATAGTGTATTAAAAAGTAAAGTAAAATAAGTAATAAAAAAACTACCTCTAATTTTAATAGACGGTAGTTTTTCTTTTTTAGCAACAATATAAATAGCGTCGATAAAGTTGTATTTACCGTCGATATACATACATAAACATGCCTATATTTTATTAAAATTTAAGTTGGCACAAATATTGCTATATAAATTTATAGAGAGGAGTGAAGAAATTGAGAAAAGTAATTTTAGCATCTCATGGAGAATTAGCAAAGGGCATGCTCAATTCCTTAAGCATGATTATTGGAGAAACAGCACGCAGTATAGAAGTATTTTGTTTATATCCTGGACAAAGTCCTAATGATTATGTGGAAGCTTTGAAAACAAAACTCAATAAAAATGATGAGTATATTATTATTACAGATATTACTGGCGGAAGTGTTAATACAGCGTTTATGGAACTTACCAAATTTGAAAACGTAAAACTATTTTCCGGCATGAACATGAATTTAATTTTAGAAATAATTTTATCTCATCCTGAAAACATAAATGAGAATGAATCCAAAACAATACTTGAAAACGCTAAGAGTGGACTTACTTATATTGACAAATATACAGTTAAAAAAACACAAAATGATGATTTTTAAAGAGGAGGAAGAATAATGATTAAATTAATGAGAGTAGATCACAGATTATTACATGGACAAGTAGCTTTTTCATGGACATCAGCTATTGGAAGTGACTGTATTTTAATTGCAAACGATGGCATATTTAAAGACGATATTAGAATGGCCGGAATCAAGCTAGCAAAACCTCATGGAGTTAAACTAGTTATTAAAAACATTGAAGACTCCATAAAAGCACTTCAAAGTGGCGTCACTGACAAATACAACCTTTTCATAGTTGTTGAAACCATAAAAGATGCCTACAGAATGGCTAAAGAGGTTGATGCTATAAAATCTATTAACCTTGGCGGAACAAAGTCAAGAGAAAATACAAAACAAATTTCAAAGGCAATATTCATAAATGAGGAAGAAGAAAACATGCTTAAGGAACTACATCAGGCTGGAATACAAATTGAAATAAGACAAGTACCAGATGACAGCAAAGTCTTTATTCAAAACGCTTTAAAATAATTTTTTATATAAAGGGGGATTTATATTATGTTAATACAAGCAATTCTTCTTGGACTAATTGCTATTGTAGCCAACTGTGACTATCTTTTAGGAACTGCTCTAATTCAAAGACCGCTCATAACAGGTCTGCTTACTGGAATAGTTCTTGGAGATATTAAAAAAGGAATAATTTTAGGTGCTACGCTTGAACTAGCTTTCATGGGTGCTTTCTCTATAGGTGCTGCACTACCGCCTGACATGATATCTGGATGTATACTTGGAACTGCATTTGCAATATCAACAGGAAAAGGAGCCGCTGTTGCACTTACACTTGGAATACCAATAGCATCACTAGTACTTATTGTTAAGAATGTAATCTTAATCTTTGTTTTACCTTTAATAGTACATAAAGCGGACGCCTACGCGGAAAAAGGAGATTGTCGAGGCGTAGAATTAATGCAAATTATAGGTGGACCTGTACTATATGTACCAATCGCTATTATAGTTTCTGTTTCCTTTTACTTAGGAAGTCCTGTAATGAAAGCATTTTTAAGTTCAATTCCTTCCTTTGTAACTACTGGTTTAACTATTGCTACAGGCTTATTACCAGCTCTTGGTTTTGCGCTTTTAGCTAGAATGATAATAAATAAAAGTGTTATTATATTCTTAATTTTAGGTTTTGGATTATCTGCTTATGGCTCAATTCCAGTAACAGGTATCGCAATCTTTGGAACCATCCTTGCAATAATATTAGTTAAAATAGAAAACAAACAAAAGGTTGCTACTGCAACAGATGATGGAGGTGTTAGTGATGACTTCTGATAAAAAAATTACTAAAAAAGATTTAATTAAAGTATTCTTTAGATCACTATCAATGGAATGGGCATGGAACTATGAAAGACAACAAAATTTAGGATATTGCTACAGCATGATTCCTATAATTAGAAAGCTTTACGATAAAGCCGAGGATAGAGCACAAGCTCTTAAAAGACATCTAGAATTTATAAACACAACTCCTCATGTATCCACTTTATTGCTTGGTATATCATCTGCAATGGAAGAGACAAATGCTACTACTGAAAACTTTGATACTGACTCTATAAGTACTGTAAAGGTTGGTCTTATGGGACCTATTGCTGGTATTGGAGATTCCTTTATATGGGGTACTCTAAGAATTATAGCAACAGGAATTGGTACTTCATTGGCATTACAAGGAAATATTTTAGGACCTATTTTATTCCTACTTGTATTTAATGTTCCACATTACCTAATCCGTTATTTTTGCATGATGACTGGCTACAAATTAGGATCAGGCTTCTTAAGCAAATTACAAAAGTCTGGTATGATGGACGGATTAACTTATGGTGCTTCCATACTTGCTTTAATGGTAATAGGCGGTATGATATCAAGCTTTGTAACATTAAAAATACCTTTAAAGATTGGCACAGGAAAAACTGCAGTTTCCATTGAAAGTATTATTAATGGAATAATCCCTAACGTACTTCCATTATTGTTTACTGCTCTTCTTTACTGGATGCTAAAAAAAGGTTTAAAAACCACTCATATTTTAGCAATCATAGCTGTGCTAGGAATTGTAGGAGCTTACTTTGGATTCTTAGGAGCTTAAAAATGAAAAGCAGCCTTAGCCATAATTGGCAGGCTGCTTTTTTAGTTATTTTTTGCAGTAAAATTCAATTGCCTTTGACATAAATTCAGCTGTTCCTTTACCATTGCGATCAATATTTTTCTTAAACCGCTCATCAGCAGAATACATTGCTCCAAGCCCCTGCAGTATTTCATTTGAGCACTTATAAAATCTTTCTGTAATGAAATTTTGCCAATTACTAACAAGCTCTTGAGCTTCTTTGCTGTCTGGTGCTTTATCCATATTGTCAGCAAAAGCTTTTAAAATTTTTTTGCTTTCTTCATCTATTTGCTGCCACTGTTCTTTATTGTAACCTTTAGCCTTCTTCTCACTTTCCGCATAAGCATCAGAGCTTCCCCAGCGTTCTTTAACTTCTTTGGCATACTTCTTTTTTGCACTTTCAATTTCAGTCATATCAAATTCATCAAAACTCATATTATCCTCTCCTTCTATTGTTTTGTCCACAAGCTTTATCAGCTTATCAATCCGTCCACGTTTTTTAATAAGCAGTTCCTTATGCTTTTTTAGTGCCTTAATTCTATCAAATTCAGGACTTGTAATAATATCCTTAATTTCATTAAGTGGAAAATCTAATTCTTTAAAAAATAATATCTGCTGAAGAGTAGCAATAGCCTCTTCATCGTATAAACGGTAACCCGCTTCAGTAATCTTGCTTGGCTTTAGCAAATTTATTTCATCATAATAATGAAGCGTTCTTACAGTTATTCCTGTTAACTTTGCAACTTCATTGATCTTCAATTCCAAAAGTCCTTTACCTCCTTTAAAATATCAGCAGTTGGCATAATTGTAGCTTCAAATATAGTTTTTCCTGTCTTGTTAAGATAGTGCTTGATTAAATAATACCCACAGGCATATCCTCCACAATATGGCATACCAACTGGGTCACCTCCACGCACAGTCATAATTTCATCTCCATATAAAAATGCTGACAGTTTATTAAAATCATTACAATTAATATTCTCTTTAATTGCAGGTTTAATAACACTTTCAAGAGTTTCCCTTGTGGTATTTTTGACCCACATACCAATTTTATCTTCTCCAAACATAAAAGCAGCAAAATTTTCTGCTAAGCCTTCACTTACAATCATATCTCCTAATGTAATTTCATTACTCCATTTCACAAACTGCCACCTCACATTGTGATTTGCTTCATGTGCAAGAGCTACTGGTAGCATTTTAAGCGATTTTTCGTTGGGAATTATTGTTCCTATAATATATCCAGGAATCCCACCATCACCACAATAGTCACCAGTCATTCTGGACATTGGATTTTGTGGATCATTTAGCAAAACAGTAAAAATATAATCTTGTACCGGAAGTAAAACGCCATTACCTTCAAACCCTTCAAGTGTATTTTTAATGCTTTCCTCGCAGGCCTTCCAAAAGTCTTCGTTACTAATTTTTCGAACATCATCTATTCGCTCAACGTCTATTTTACTTGGAGCAAATCCTCCTCCCATAGCACTTGCCATAACAACATCATAACCACCTGGCTTTTCTGCTTTAAGTGGAATACCTATACAAGACCACTTAAATTCAAATGGTTTCATAAGTTCATAACGATATATGTCCTCCCGCTCTCCAGTCTTTCCTAGAATCATCCTCTCATAAATTTCATCTGATCTAATTGCTTTAATATTCATTGTACTACCTCTTTTCGTCCCGGGATGTTTATAGAATACACTATAACGGTACGTGAGAGTCAAGCATAATACTTGTAAATAACCTGAAATAGAAAAGCAGTTCACATCTTTGTGCAACTGCTTTTTTTCTTTGATTTTTAAGAATTAATTTACCAGCTTTAATACAGTTTTAATAGCCTCATCATCTGAAAAGGTAGCCCCAACCTTTGCTGATACTTTGATGTCTGGCTCAGTCTTATGTTCAAAATTACAAGTTCCGTCTGATGTAAGCCCCATATCTACTGGGAATCGAAAAACATAGCCACTATTTGGCAGAGCACACAAAATTGGATCCATTGCAATACCATCTCCACCTGTTTTCTCTCCTACTAAGGTTGCAAAGCCTGTACTCTTTGAAAACACTGCAAAACTTCCACCTCTAAAAGCAATATATTGTGTATATTTTACTGGTTTATTAAGCAGCATTGAAACTATATCGTTAGTCCAATATAATGTATAGCCATTATTAAGCTGATGTAAAATACTCTTTAAGGTTTCATAGTAAGCTTCATCACTCTTGGTAGCTTTTATCTGTGCTATATACTTATTTTTATTTGCCAGCCAATCTACACCATTGAGTCTTTTATTAACCTCAAAATACGGATAATTATCCTTAAGAATTTTATACATATAATCAAAATCCTTTAACTTTTGTTCCTGTGTTAATTGTCCATTACTTGAAGAAGTCTTATCCTCACTTCCTGAACACCCAGTAGTAGTAAGCATAAGCATGCCTATAATTATTATAATTGCTAATCTTTTTTTCATCTTTATTCCCATTTTCCCAATCATATAAGTTTAAAAAAGTTCTAATTTTGCTAGTATTATATCATGCATTTTATTGAATTTAATACAAAAATAGGTATCCAACCAAAAATACGGTCTTAAAATACATATTAAATTATATAATAAAAGAGTTTACAGCAATTTTAGCTGTGAACTCTTTTATAAACTACAATTTTTCTATTCCAAATTTGTCACATCAAAAATTGGAATTAAAAGCTTCTTTAAATCTTGCTTGTCTGAAGCTGTTACTTCAGTACCATCCAAATCAATACTTTGCAAGCTTTTAAAATTTTTGAGTATACTTACATCACTTATCTTATCGTTCTTTAAATTGATAGTAGATAAGCTATTAGCCAAATTCTTCAGTGCACTTATATCGGTTACTTGTGTATTATTTAAACTAAGTACCCATAAATCAGTTAAATTGCTTAATGCACTTATATCACTTACCTGCGTATTGTCCAAATAAATTTCTCCCAACTTTTTTAAATCTTTAAGTGCACTTATATCACTTATTTTAGAACCACTTAAATCAAGGCATCGTAGATTGTTTAAATTTTCTATACCACTAATGTCAGAGATTGCTGTATTCTTTGCACTTAAATCAGTAATCTTTTCAACATCGCTCTTTAATATATCTCCTGTAGGTTTATTTATTTTATTTCGTATAATTTGCTCTAAATTTTTGTCTTTAAAAGTAACAGCATAATCCTTAACACTAAAATTTAATTTAACAGCTTGATTTATACTTTTACCCATTTTACTATGTACATAGCCATCAATAGTTAAAGTATATTTATCTCCAGCTGAGTATCCATCTTGTGGTGCATTTACTATAATAGTTTTTTCATCTTCTCCAAAATTAAGTGTTATATTAGCCTTATTTCCTTCACTATCTACTACTTTAATATCTTGTTTAAGAGAATCATCAAGAAAAACTGTTCCATTAAAATGAATTGTCCAATTTTTATTAGCATCTACAACTTGATTGTCTGTAAATGTAGCTGCTTTTGCATTTACAGTTGAAAACAATAACAATATACTAACTGCCGATGCTACTAATAATTTTTTAATCATATATAATTCACTTCCTAATTTATTACTTAATATCATTATAGCTCCATTGTTAGGTATATCTAAGCAATAAGTCAGGTATTTTACAACTATTTTACTTTAAATATTTTCATTTTTGCCTATAAATCGTTCTAATATTATGAAAATAAATGTTATCCATTAAATTAAAACAAATGAAATGGCACTTAAAATTGCAATACCAAACCTTTTTAAATATCTCAAAACGAAGACTCCTTTGAAACACTCACATTTTTACTTTCTTTGTGCATAAAATAATCCTTTAAATTAATCTTCAAATTTACAAAGCCTGCAATTGAAAACAGTAAAACCCCTGATATAACTGTATCATAAACCCAAGGCACTTTTTCAAGCAAAATTCCATAAATCCACATACCAACTGGCACAGCAATTTGGCAGGCATTAACAACCCCTACAATTCCAGCAAGAATGTCTTCTGGTGTATCTGTTTGTATAAAGCTCATGGCAGATATGCTTGAAAATCCATTAAAAAGTCCCGCAACAAGCATGATTATGCAAAATGCAGCTGTTATTTTTAAACTTGCTGAACCCGGCTTAGTAAAATACGGCAACTTAAAAATAAACCATAGTATAATCATAACTGATTGGATTTGAATAAATATTAAAAACTTTCGAAGTAAGCCATATATAGATTTTCTTGTTGAAACAAATACCGCACCAATAATAATTCCTAAGGACCAAGAAGCTTGTATTAATGAAAGCTGTGAACCTGATACCTTTAACTCATGATAGTTTACATACTGCAAAACAACAGTGACCATAGGCGTCATGATGCAATTTAAAATAACTATAATAAAAAGCATATTCTTTAAAACTTTCTCTCCATTAAGATAAGCCCAGACTGTGCGAAAACTTTCAAAATAACTTTTTCCATCTTTATTTGCAACTGTTTTATTGTATTTAAGAAAAACTTCCATTGCTCCGGAAATAAAAAAGGTAATTCCATCAATAAAGGTTACTCCAAAAATTCCAAAGGCTTTATATGCAATAGCTCCAATTACAGGGCCTCCCATGCTAACTACTGCTGTAATGCCCATAGACATAGAATTAAATTTAACTACATTTTCTTTTGTAGAAAGATTAGGAATAGATGAGTTAAGTGCAAGTACAAACATTCCAACTAAAGCACTTAGAACGATTTGAAATCCTGTTATGAGTGGTATACTTTTAGCATGCGTTTTAAAAATCATCCAAAATATTAAAGTAGCTATTCCACTAATAAAATCAAATAAAATTACTAGCTTTTTCTTGTCATGCTTATCAACATAAACACCAGCAGCAATATTCACAATAGTTTTAGGTAAATATGAAAATCCAACAATAATTGTAAATAATGCAGCTGATCCAGTTACATCAAGTACATACAAGCTCAATGCAAAACTGAATATACTAGATCCAAGATCTGAAATAAGCCTTGAAACAAAATAAATTATAAAGTTTGTTTTAGTAGCACCATCCTTATGAGAATTAACCATAAAAGTTTTCCTTCTTTCCTGAGATTAATCAGAATATCCAAGCGTTTTAAATATATATTTTTTAATTTTCTCTTCTTTATCTTCATCATCTGCCGCATCACTTAGCAGTACTCCTAATGCCCCAAATGTAATAAAATGAACTACATCCTTTGAGTTATCAATATGTATAGTTCTTTTCCTGTTCTCTTCTTCTAAAATTCTTTGAAAAGGTTCAGAAAGCCTATTCATAATTTTGTAAATAATTTGAAGATGCAGTGCTTCATTTTTCTCATTGTGAAAGTACTTATTAATTCCATTTGGAGTTTCTATACTTCTTAAAATTTTAAAATTTAAATTTATTCTTTCTTCTAAAGACATTGATTCATCCGAAACAACTGCCTCAAATTTTTCATAGATTTCTTCAACATATTTGTCTATTACACTTTGAAATAATTCCTGCTTTGATCTGAAATATTTGTAACACAGCCCTTCTGTAACATGAATGGCAGCTGCTATATTAGTCATAGACGTGCCTTCATATCCATTTTTAAGGAATTGTTTTTTTGCCTCACCTAATATTTCTTGTTTTCTTATTTCTGGTGGCTTTGAGATTCTGTTCATATACTTCACTCCTTTTACTTTTTTAATTGTAATATACAATATATTGAAAGTCAATGAGTAATAATTACTCACTCAATAATTTTAAATTAAGCAACTTATATTTTACATAATGTTAATTAATTCTTAGTTTAACAATGGTATTATTATATTGAAAATTTATACATTAAGTGGAGGAGACCTAAATGGGAAAGAAAAAGTTATTATTTATATTTATTTTAATAATTGCGGTACTTTCAATTAGCGGCTGCACCAAAAAGCATAGTAGCAAAACTGGAAGTGATTCAAAAGATGTGCATTTAATAATAGACAATGCAAATAAAAATAAATTACCCAAGAACTTCAGAATGGCAAATGATAAAATTAATAAAAGCACCTCTATAAATTTAGCCGGACTCTCTTCAATGAATATGTCAGGAAGCGGCGCAGTTTCGGAAAATAGTCTTAAGCTGCTGAAAGAAAAGATTAATAGTAAAAATATTATAGATGTAGATTTAAGACAAGAATCTCATTTATTCGTAAATGGAATAGGCATAAGCTGGTATGGCAAAAAAAATCATGCTAATATTAAGCTTACACAAAATCAAGTTTTAAATGATGAAATAACCAAATTAAATAAAATAAAATCTGGTGATAAGTTAAAAATAGATGGTAAAAATAAAAAATCAGTTATTCATGTTTCAAGCATAGACAATATAAAAAGCTTTGAAAATGAAGAACAGCTTGCAAAATCTTTAGGTTTAGGTTATGTAAGATTTGCAGTGCCAGATCACGAACGCCCCCAAGATACTCAAGTTGATTCCTTTATTCAATTCATAAGGACACTTCCAAATAATACTTGGCTGCACTTTCATTGTAGAGCTGGCGTAGGAAGAACTACTACATTTATGGCTATGTACGATATGATGAAAAATGCAAAAACTGTAAGCTTTAATGATATTATGAAAAGGCAGCAGCTAATCGGTGGCGCAAACTTGTTAAGCGGACAGGATGCTTCTAGTGTATCTGATGGTAATATACGTTCTAAATTTTTAAAAAACTTTTATAATTATTGTAGTAAAAATACAGATGACTACAAAACCAAATGGACTGATTGGCTAAAATCCAATAATCAAGCTTAAACTAAGTGAAAAAGATGCATTTTAACGAAAAAAATTAGTAAAATCATTTGTAGTACAGCCATTGCATTTCCATTGTTGATTTCTTTATTCTCAAATTGCAGTATGCTAATATACTTGGATATACCCATACATACCTTTCAAAACAAAAAGCAACTTGGTTTTGTCCCCCAGATTGCCTTTTGTTATCTTTAAATTATGATTAAAATAAAAATGGAATACATTACTTCCAAATAAATTCATATGTGTAATCTATATTACACAAACTTTTAGTACAACCTAAATTAAACATTAAAGATGAAAATAAAAGCACTCCACATACTGCTAATAATACTGATAATTTAATCCTTTTTCCAAACACAATACTCACCCCCATTTAATTATAATTCAAGGAAAAAGCAGCTATCTGTTTTACTATGTTATCACTTTTTCCAGCATAAAAAATTATTAATTTGTATGTAAGAACATTATTTACTTTACCTTGTATGTTAGATACTATAAGCACCTTGTTTTTTATACTATCCATCTTTTCAACATTATTTGTAGTTGTATATAATTCTATTAAATTATGCAATATGTCATTTTCTAAAACATAATTTTTTTGTTTTTCAGAGAAATCCAAAGCTTTTAAATAATACTCTTCTGATAACTTCAATTTATCTAATCTTGCATATACCTTTCCTATCTCAAAATAGATGTTGGCTACATATAGACTAATATTATCTAAATTAGGTAATTCTCTAATTACAGTATTAAAATTTTCAATCGACTTATCTTTTATGCCGGCATACCAATAACTATTAACAATATTTATTAAATTAATTAAATATCTATCTTTTCCTCGTTTATTAATTAAACCAAATATTTGATTAAATACTTTAATAGCCTCATCATAAAGTTTTATTTCATAAAAGCAATTTCCCTTATTATTTAAAATTTTAATATATGTTGAAATATCTGATTTATCAACTAAATTTTCTGCTATTTCAATATTTTTTAATGCTAATTGTAAATTATTAATATGTTTATAGTTCAAAGCATTATTACGCCTAAAGATGACCTTATCATTAATTGACATATTACCAAACCTACTCAATGCAAACTCACAACATTCAATACTTTTCTTATAGTCACCTATATACCCATAAACCATAGATAATTTCCTTGAAAGAGGTATTAATTCTCTATCTAAAAACACCCGATTAATTAATGCTAAAGCTTTTTCATAATATACAGCACTTTTATACATCTCATTATTGTTGCAATAATAGTCTCCCGCAAGCTCATATATCCTTAATTTTTTATCTTTAATATCCCAATCAATTAAAAAAATCTCTGCTTCTTTAAACGTTTTAATAAAGCTTTCATCTTTTGAAATAATTAAAGTTTTCAGTTCTTCTATGTACTTATCAAGTATCTTTGTAGCCTGTACAATCTGATTTTCCATTAAATAATCAACAGTTTCAGTAACTTTAAAGTTCTTCTTTTTAGCCAGTGCAGTTACATTTTTTATAATTATTTCAGCCGCCCTTTTAGTAATAATAGCTTTATCATTTTCAATTTCACTTATAAGATTTCTTGTAATTCCTTCTCCCTCAATCTCTTCTTGTTTTACTTCATATTTTTTTCTGATTTCTTTTAACTTATCACCGTCCGATAATATTGCGTATTTTTCCATTCTTTTAAATCTCCCTGCTTACAAAACTTATATTAATTACCAATAATTATAATGCTTAATACGAACTTTGTAAACAAATATTGTTACAAATATAACTTAATACCATAACTCCAATTATTTTCATTTTAAATTTGAGATAAGTTTGTTAACCCCATTTATTCTTTATCCTGCATACCAAAAAAATATCCTATCAATTTTGTTATGATTAAATAGATATGTATGCCTCAATATTTCCCTCCAAAAATAAACAGCCAATATAACCTCAAACTTCTCCTGTATTGCTTTTTTTCTAATCTATACCCCATATATCATTAATCTTTTTTTACCTTCTTTTAAAAGAGCTACTGAGCCTATTTATAAATACTTATCCATTTAATATCACTCCTTTTATCAATAATTATTGTTTCAGCATTGTCTCCTTGTAATAAATTAACTCTATCATTTTTACTTATAGGATCATATTAATAACCCTTATATTTTGATGTGTAATTTCTCATATTCTTTTCAATATAATTTCACATTAAAAAAAATAATGAATCAGCCTACTTAATTTCAACTGATTCATTTTATATTTTCACTGCTGCATTATTAATACTATTAAATTAATTATTTAAATATTTCCCATAATTCTTCTGTAACTTTATCTAAAGGTTCATTTAATTTCTTTCTCTTTTCAAAATCATTATCCCAGATATAAAATTCAGATAACCCTCCATGTGCTGGGTATAGCATTTTATAATTTTGTTCTATTTCAATAATTTTTTTATCATCTTCAATAGTATTATCCTCAATAAAGTCTATTGTATCTTCGACTATTCTTTTTTGATTTGATATTGTACTGTCCCCATACTTATTTAAAATAGCAATAAGTTCTTTAAACAATATCTCTACTTTTTTAATATCTCCTATATTCATAAAGCACCTCCCTTATTTTAATGGTTACTAATATTCATTCAATGACTTTGATAAAATTCAAAAATCCACCTTAATCTTAGTCAATTACATAAAGTTCTGATGTAAGCATACTAAGCTGCGTGCTTTATACACAGTCCTCAAAAAATAAAAAACCTTGCAATACGTTAATATCACAAGGTTTATGCTTGGTGCACCCGAGGGGATTCGAACCTCCGGCACGCGGTTTAGGAAACCGCTGCTCTATCCTACTGAGCTACGAGTGCATAAATTTTTATTTTACTATCACAAGATAATATTTTATTACTAAACCTCAGATATGTCAATACATCTTCTAATAAATAAGTTATCAATATTCTATAAGATAACATAATCTTTTAAACCTATGGTAAATATAAAATTATTAATATTTTGATAATTCCCTCAAATAACGTCCATTTCAATTTACAAAGGCAGTTTGTTCTGATATTATTAGGTTATAGATTGGAAATTATATAAAGGGGATGGATTTGATGGTAGATGAACTAAAAAAAGTTGTTCTTGCGGGATTGGGTTCTGCCGCTTATACTTATGAAAAGGCTTCAAAGGTAGTTGATGACCTCGTTGAAAAAGGAAAAATCACTATTGATGAAGGCAAAGAATTGTCTCAAGAACTTAAAAAGAACTTAAAAGAAAAAAGCAGTGCAGTAGGCGACAAAGTAAGCAAAGTTAAACCTTTAACTAAAGAGGATTTAACAGCTGTTTTAAAGGAAATTAATTTTGCTACTAAAGAAGATTTATCTGAATTAAAAGAAAGAATAAGCAAACTAGAAGAAAAATTAAATCAGTAACTTATAAAATATACTATAAATAAGATTTCAAAAGCATCAAGTCCTCTGAAGCTTAGATGCATTTTTGATGAAATCGCCTTAATAAATGTAAAAGCCCCAACTTTTTTGTTAGGGCTTTTATATAAACATTTTTTGTAAACTCCAGCTAAAAAGTGAGGTCACCGTTATGAAAAAATCTGTACAAAGATTCAGAGAGATAGTAAAGGTTCTTGCATATTATGGATTTGGCTATCTTGTGGATTCTAAGAAAAATAGAGCAAAGAGATTTCCCCAAAATTTAAGAAGGGCTTTTGAAGAATTAGGGCCTACCTTCATAAAGATAGGGCAAATTCTAAGTACTCGTCCTGATATTATATCTGATGCATACATAAAAGAGCTATCTAAGCTTCAAGATGATGTTCCAGCCGAAAGCTATGATACCATAGAAACCATTTTTAACAGTGAATTTCACAAAACTGTTGAAGAAACCTTTGAAAAGTTCAATAAAAAACCTCTTGCCTGTGCTTCCATTGCTCAAGTTCATGAGGCTATATTAAAGGATGGAACAAAAGTTATAGTTAAAATTCAACGTCCAAATATAGAAGAGAAAATGAAATTGGATTTATCCATATTATATAAATTAGCTAGTCTTACAAAGGCCAGATTTACGGACTTTATAATAAATCCTACAGAAGCCTTGGATGAAATTTCAATGTCCACAAAAATGGAACTGGACTTTAATACAGAAGCTAAAAATATAGAGCATTTTAAAGAGCTTAACAAGGATGTATCTTATGTAACCTGCCCGTACATATTTAAAGAGTTAAGTACAAAACATATTTTAACCATGGAGAAAATAGATGGCTTCAAAATTGATAATATAAAAAAGTTGGCCGCAGAAAATTATGACCTAAACGATTTAGGAAAAAAACTAGCACTTACATACTTTAAACAGGTTTTTCAAGATGGATTTTTTCATGGAGATCCTCACCCTGGAAATATATTACTTAGAGATAAACAAATATGCTTTATAGACTTTGGTCTTATGGGAAATCTATCGAAGAATTTAAAAAACGCCTTAAACGATATGATTTTATCTGTTGCTTACTATGATATAGATAAAATCATTTCAGTTATTATGGCTGTGGGAATACGTCATGGATACGTAGATAGAAATCAGCTTTACGAGGATATAGATTATATATTTTCTAGTTATCTCTCTGCATCATTAGAAAATATAAAAATATCACAATTTCTTCAAGAGGTATTCGATTGTGCTAAGAGAAACAACATAAGTCTTCCTAAAGATTTAATAATCCTTGTTAGAAGCTGCGTTATATTAGAGGGAGTAATTGCAAAAATTTCACCGGATATTTCTATATTAGATGTGGCAATTCCCTTTGTTAAATCCCAAAATAACGATTCAATTCTTAAAAATTTTAATGTTAATGAGGCTCTTTTAAACTCGTATTTATTTTTAAAAAATTCCTCAAAGCTTCCCTCTAAAATTATAGAGTTAAGCAATGGACTTATGCGCGGAAGAGCGAAAATTCAATTTAATATAAAAAATATTGATGAACCTATAAGTGAAATAAATAAAATGGTAAACAGAGTTGTTTTAGCACTTATAATTTCTTCAATGATAATAAGTTCTTCTTTAATACTTCATTCAAACATCGGTCCTAAAATGTACGGAATGTCGATAATAGGTATAACTGGTTATGGAATAGCTGCCATCCTTGGTTTTTGGCTTTTAATTTCAATTATACGCTCCAAAAAACTATAGATAAACAGTATGGTCAGAGGACAATCAATGTGGATTTACCTTTCGTTTCTCTCAGGTGAATCTTAGAACTTATTAATATCAACTGCACTGAATATTATATTTTAAGCCATGCGCAAGCACTAAGTTTAAGATTTTCCGAAGCATAGCAGCGAAAAATATCCAAAATCCTTAAATGTTTCAATCCGTCTAAACGCTAGTGAGTTATTGAAACTTCTTAGGATTTTGGATATTTTTTTCTTGGATTTATTAATTTTATTTAATATTTCTTGAGTATTGTTACTGTGATAAACTTTCGTCTTTCTTTTCTTTTATTATTTCTTTAACCTTATCTGCGTGTCCTTTAAGTGCCATCGATATTGCAAGGAATACAAACATAGTAGCAGCTAATATACAAACATCCTTAGTCAAAGTAGCATAATTTACTCCTGCAATAATTTCCCTAATTGCTGATACACAGTACGTAAATGGCATGAATGGATTTATAACCTTGAAGAATTTTGGTACAACCTCTAATGGGAAAGTACCTGCGCAAGAAGTAAGCTGCAATATTAAAATTGCTATAGAAAGAAGCCTTCCTGCCATTCCAAGCAAAAATACCAAACACTGGATTATCGCTATGAACACGTAGGACATAAATATATTAAATAAAAAGTACAAAATTAAGCTTTTCGGTTTAAGTCCAAGTGTTAATACTACTGCACTAGCTAAAATTGCCTGTATTATACCTATATAACCATAGGATATGAACTTGCCTGCCACAACGGCTGCTGGACTTGCATTTATATCATCATCAACCTTATCTGTTATTACAAAGAACATCATTATAGCGCCTACCCATAAGGAGAGAGGTATAAAGTAAGGTGTAAAACCTGTTCCGTAATTATTAACTGCTCCAATTGGTTCATTCTTCATTGCAAGTGGTTCTGATACAAATTTAGCCATGTCACTGCTTGTATTCACAAGATTCTTGCTTATCTTATCTGAACCATCCTGTAATTTTGAAGCTAGCTCATCTGAACCGTTATATAGTTTTCCAATTCCATCATTAAGGTCACTCGAACCATTATACAGTTTATTAACTCCATCATTTAGAGTAGGCATTCCACTGTTTAATGTTCCTATACCATCCCTAAGTTTAAATGAACCATTTGATAATGTATTTATACCAGTAAGTAAATCACTAGATCCATCACTTAGCTGATTAATTCCTGATGCAAGCTCATTAAACTTTCCTGTCATGTTTGGAATTTGAGCTATAAGATTATTTGCCATTTTAATATTTCCATCGTTTAATTCATCCTGTGCAACTTCAAGTAATTTTTGGTTATCTTTAAGTTCTTTTTGAACCTTTGTAACTTGATTTAAAAGTTGTGGTGCATTTGCAAGCTCAGCCTTAAGCTTTGGATCATTCATCATAGTGTTAAATGTATTTAATATTGGCTGTGCTTCCTTCATGTCACTTTGCAGTGCAGCTATTTTGCCTAAGGATTCCTGAACTCCTCCGTTAGACTTAACTGCTGTCAAAAGGCTTTGCACTGCTGCAAGGTTATCTTTATTTTGATCAAGTTCAGTCTTTATATTACTAAATTGAGAAACAAGCTGCTGAATATAGGCTATATTAGAAGGCGACATAGCATTTTGAACTGCTTGTATCGTCTGCTTTGTCTCTGGAGAATTAATCTTTGCCTGTGCTTCTCCTAAACTCGTTATCATATTATTAACTGAGTTTATGTTATCTGGTTTAAGTGCAGTTTGAGCTCCATTTATAACTGAACTATTGCTATCTATTAAATTTTTCATATTTTCAAGTAAACTTTCCATTGAAGCCATGTAATCTTTTGAGCTGTTCATGGATTGTGCTGTGTGTGTTACAAGATTATTATACTGATCTAAAAGCTGTTTTTGGGCTTCAAGCTTTTGTTCTGCTGGTAACTGAGTATTATTAATTTTATTATAGGAATCATTTAAAGTACTAGCTGCCTTAATAAATGATGCAGCTGCAAGTTCCTGTCCTTTTATAAAATTAATCTTATCTTGTCCGTTTTGTCCTCCTAAATTATCTTTAGAGCCTTGAAGTAAAGTACTCAATACTTGTGCATTATTTGTATTTAATAAAGGCTTTATTGAATTTATAGGAGTCATATCCATACTGCCCAATGCAGTGGCTTGTTTTAATAAGTCATTTAATTGCTGCGAACTCCCCATAAGTTCCACAATAGGCATAAGCTTACTAGTATCAATTTGACTTAAAGCCTCCGTACTATTTAATAAGTTATTTATATTGTTAATATTTTGTGGTGACATTAATTGAGCAAGCTGAGGCATTGATAATATTGAATTTAAATTAACAGAATTAAAGTCTGCTATTGTTTTATTAATTGAAGCCATATTCTTTGAATTCATATAAGGCAAAACCCCAGTTACACCACTTAAATCCACCTGGGAAAGTGAGCCTGCATCACCCATAATGTTTCGAAGTGCTCTTGCATTATTAATATTAATTAAAGCTGCAAGACTTTTCTGTCCATTTAAAGCATTTACCGCCTGTGAAATTTGACCTTGTGCTGATGAAACTCCAAAAGCCGCTGTATAAAGTCCATTGTTCAATTGCTGGGCACCATTTTTAAGTCCCTGTGGCTTTCCATTTTGATCAACAGCATCTGTATTAATTCCGTTAACAAGCTGGTTTGCTCCATCATAAAGCTGCTGGGTTCCGCTTTGAATTTGTGGCATTTTATCTTTAATCTGACCTATGCCATCCTTTAGTGCTCCACTTCCATTTTTAGCATCTGAAAGTCCATCCTTTATTTTCTTACTTCCATCAGCTGCCGTTTTAAACCCATCTTTAACATCATACAAATTGTCAAAAGTAACTTTAGTGTACTCGCTGGTTATTGTCCTCGCAATTTCATCTTTTAAAGTCATTTCAGCTTTTGAATTAACTTGAGACATTATGAAGTTTCTTTTTTCATTATCTCTATACAAGATCTTTGCTTGTTCCGGTTTTTTATCCTTTGCACTTACAACTTTTTCTGAAAAATTCTGAGGAATAATAAATTCCGCATAATATTTTTCACCTTTAGTCCCCGAATCAGCATCCTTATAGTTAGTAATTTTCCAGCCTAGTTCATTGTTATTCTTTAATTTTTTAACAACATCCTCACCATAATTAACAGCTTTCCCATCTTTAGTAGCACCCTCATCCAGATTAACAACTGCAACGGGAACACTCTTCAGCTTACTATAAGGGTCCCAAAACGCTGCAAGATAAAGCAAACTGTATAATAAAGGTACAATTATAATGGCTATTACAGACACCCTTATAAATCTGTTTTTTAAGATACTCTTAATATCCCGCCATGCAATCCTAAGGAAATCCATCAAATCACCCCCATTTGTGTATGAACTGACTGGTCAGTTTATTTATACATCTTTTTGCAAAGATTGTCAATAGTCTGTTAATTGCAAAAATAAAAAAGAACCGGCGCAATTACCGATTCTAAAGAATATGCTTTATTATTTGTCTGTTTCTATTCCTTTTAAAATATAGCTTGTTATACTTTCCACTAAGTCATCAATTTTCTTTTGGTTATCATTTATGAGCTCATAAACTGCTCCAGAGCATATTGTTCCAAACAAAGTATATGCCATAAATTCAGTTTCTCCTTTTTTTAATGCCCCTGCATCCATAGCCTCTTTAAGAAATCTTTCTATTTCTCCAATATAAACTCTTACTACCTCTCTTAACTCAAATTGCCTTGATTCCTGCCCCCAAAGTTGGCTCATTACAACTTTAAAAAAATCTTTATTTCTATATACTAACCCAAACTGAACCTTGCAAACTGCAATAATTTTTTGTATAGGATCAGTAATATGCTTTGTTGCTTCTTCCATTTCTTCTGTTATAACATTCATACCTTCCGAAATTACATATTTGAATATTTCCTCTTTGCTTTTGAAATGATAATAAAGAGTTCCCTTTGCAACTCCGGCATTAATTGCTATATCATCCATAGTTGCTTCGCTATATCCACTGTTAGAAAATATCTTTAAAGCAGACTCAAATATGGATCTTTTAGTTTTATTCATATAATCACTCCACATTCTTGTTACCAAACTTTATAATAACAATTTAATGACCAGTCAGTACAATACATTAATTTATATTATACTCTTATGCTTTGCCAAAACTCAATATATTTTAGCAAAATTTTTAATATACTATACATAAATTAGCGGTTGATTCCCTAGCTCTATAATACTATAATTTAGAAGAAAATTTATTTTATAATAATGAGGTTTAAAAATGATAAAATTTTATAATCGTAAGTTAAAAGAATATGAAATAGAATTAGTAGCAGGTGAAAAATACTTAAATTGGATTTATTCATCAAGGGTGGGAATGAATCTGCTTGAATTGTTTGTAAAGAAAAAAGCCTTTTCAAAATTGTACGGCTTATACTGCGATACAAAAATGAGTAAGTCAAAAATTGATGCATTTATAAAAGATCTTAATATTGATATGTCTTTAGTTGAAAAAACTCAAGATGAATTTAGCTCTTTCAATGATTTTTTTACAAGAAAGCTTAAAACCAATGCAAGACCATTTTCTGATGAAAAAAATATATTAATTTCTCCTGCTGATGGTAGAATGTTTGCTTATGAAAATATAGATTTAAATAACATAATGCAGATAAAGGGAGTAAATTACAGCCTATTTGAGCTTATAAATGATAAAAACACAGCTTCAAAATATGTAGGGGGAACTTGCCTTATATTTAGACTCTGTCCCACAGATTATCATAGATTTCATTTTATCGACAATGGAGTTTGCGAAAAAAGTAACAAGATTAATGGTTCATACTATTCCGTAAACCCAGTTGCCTTAAAAAGAATACCAAAATTATTTTGTGAAAATAAACGAGAGTGGAGTGTATTTCATTCTGAGAACTTTAAGGACATATTATACGTAGAGGTTGGTGCAACTTGTGTTGGAAGCATACTTCAAACGTATACTCCAGGTTCTAGAATAAAAAAAGGTGATGAAAAAGGATACTTTAAATTTGGCGGTTCTACAGTTGTTATATTTTTAGAAAAAAATGTCGCAAAAATAGATGAAGATATAGTTAATCAAACAGAATTAGGATATGAAACCAAAATTCTAATGGGTGAAAAAATAGGAAGTAAATAGTTATCTTTGCTATTATTTTAACAAACTAAAAAAAACCCATAATTAATTACTTTCTTAGATAAATTCATCATTTAACATGATAAAGAAATACTTCCAAACCTGTTTGAAAAATATTTTCTAATTTTGATAGATAATATTTTAACAAGCATTTTGATATGTTATAATTAAAGTGGATTTTTTAAACTTAAGTTTGGGAGGATAAAGATGATTACATTAGTTTTGAACGGTAAAGAAGTGCAAGCTAACGAAGGTACTACTGTACTTGAAGTAGCAAGAGAAAACAATGTGGATATACCTACTTTATGTTACCTAAAAGATTGCGGTAACTTTGGAAAATGTGGAGTATGTCTTGCAGAAGTTGATGGAAAAATTTTAGCATCTTGTGTTGCAAAAGTTAAAGATGGTATGGTCATAAATACAAATACTGAGGAAGTAAATGAAAGAATCAAAAAGAGAGTATCAATGCTTCTTGATAAACATGAATTTAAATGCGGTCCTTGTCCAAGAAGAGAAAACTGTGAATTCTTAAAATTAGTTATAAAAACAAAGGCTAGAGCTAATAAACCATTTTTACCTCAGGACAAGACTCCATATATCGAAGATAGAAGCAATGCTATCGTTTTAGATAGAAGTAAATGTGTATTATGCGGAAGATGTGTTGCTGCTTGTAAAAAATACACTCAAACTGAATCAATTAAATTTATAAAAAAGGATGGTCAAAGAGTTGTTGGAACTGAAAATGATGTATCCTTTGACGATTCTAATTGCTTATTATGCGGACAATGTGTTATTGCATGTCCTGTAGCTGCTTTAAAAGAAAAATCTCATACTGAAAAGGTAAAAGCAGCCTTAGCCGATCCTAAAAAACACGTAGTAGTAGCTATGGCTCCTGCTGTTAGAACTGCTATGGGTGAATTATTCAACATGGGCTTTGGTAAAGACGTAACTGGCAAGCTTTATACAGCTTTAAGAACTTTAGGTTTTGATAAAATATTTGATATAAACTTTGGTGCTGATATGACTATTATGGAAGAAGCAACAGAACTTCTTCAAAGGGTAAAAAATAATGGTCCTTTCCCAATGTTTACATCCTGCTGTCCTGCATGGGTAAGACTAGCTCAAAATTACTATCCAGATTTACTTAAAAACTTATCCTCTGCAAAATCTCCACAGCAGATATTTGGTACTGCAACAAAAACTTATTATCCATCTATAACTGGAATCAATCCAGAGGATGTATATACAGTTACAATAATGCCTTGTAACGACAAAAAATATGAAGCTGATTTAGAGGCAATGGAAGTTAACGGCTTGAGACAAATAGATGCAGTATTAACTACAAGAGAACTTGCTAAAATGATCAAGGATGCAAAAATCAAATTTGCAGAGCTTGAAGACAGCGAACACGATCCAGCAATGGGAGAGTATTCTGGCGCTGGTGTAATCTTCGGTGCAACAGGTGGAGTTATGGAAGCAGCTCTTAGAACTGCAAAAGATTTCGCTGAAAATGCAGAACTTGAAAATGTAGAATACACACAAGTAAGAGGCCTCGAAGGAATAAAAGAAGCAACTGTTGAAATTGCAGGAAATAACTATAATGTTGCTGTTATAAACGGTGCTGCTAACTTCTTTGAATTCATGAAATCTGGTAAAATGGATGAAAAACAATATCACTTTATAGAGGTTATGGCTTGCCCTGGTGGATGTGTAAATGGTGGTGGACAACCTCATGTAAATGCTGAAACTAGATCCGCTGTAGACTACAGGACTTTAAGAGCTTCTGTATTGTACAATCAAGATAAAAATCTTCCAAAGAGAAAATCACACAAAAACCCTGCTATAGTAAAAATGTATGAAAGTTACTTTGGAAAACCAGGTGAAGGGCTAGCTCATAAATTACTTCATCATGTATATGAAAAATAGAGAATAAAATTTATATTAAACTAATGTAATAGATAGGCTGCACACAATATGTGTATGTTCTATCTATTATTTTTATACATATGTAACAAAAAAGCTGCAGTTACTATATGGCACATATTTGTGATTAGACTATTACTTTAAATTTAGCTTTTATAGATAGACAACATGAAAGTTTGAAATGACTAACATCATAAATTTGGTATTGTGAATTTAAATCTTTGATTTTGTTTATATATAGCAAATTTCTGTGCCCTTATGTATTCTCTTGATAAATCCTTTGACACATTCGAAATATAAAAAACTCCTCCTTTTTAATATATTGTTATTATAATATCATCGAGAAGGAGTTCATATATTAAGTTTACACAGTTCTAATTTTTCCAACAACCTCATTTTATATTAATTCTAAAAAAGATTGCCCATTTTCCGGGCTTTTTACATGAAAGAAGTCACTAACAGTAGCTCCAACATCAGACAGCGTTTTTCTGCTTCCTATAAACCCAACTTTTAAGTTTTCACCATATATGAGAAGCGGCACATACTCTCTTGTATGATGGCTATGACCAATAGTAGGATCATTGCCATGGTCTGCCATTACAATAAGCCTGTCTTCTTTTGTCATTTTGTCTATTATTAGACCTATATATTTATCTGCAATCTTAAGCTTTTCTGCATATTTTTCTGCATCTTGCGCATGTCCTGCTAAATCAGTTTCTTGAACATTTGTACAGATAAATCCTTCTTCCATTTTATTAAGCTCCTCTAATGTAAGTTTCATTACTTCTTCCGTATCAACACAACCAACACTTTTACCATATTCATTTGATACAATGTCCGCAACTTTACCGAAAAGAGAAACCTGTATCCCTGCCTTGCCCAGTATAGTAGGTACTTGTACATTTTCGTCTATACCATACCCTAAATGTACACAATGATAATCACAGTTGTAAACTCCTGACTCTGGAGCATTTATGCCTAAATATTTTCCTTCCTTTGCCTCCATTGCTGCCAATATATTAGAAGGTGAGGTTCTTCTTCCACCAAATGTAATTACTCTTGAAACTTTTACACTTTTCCTAACTATCTTTCCTATTTTAAGAACTTCGCTATAATCAATATTATCCAGCGCAGCAGTAATATTATATACTTGACCTAAATCAGCCTCTATATTATCTCCTACTGTGACACATCCATTTACAAAAAGCAGCTTTAAGTTATCTTTTATTTTATATTCAACATTATATCCTTCTTTTTCAAGTGCACTTTTAACCTTCTCAATAGATTTTGAGAATGGCTCCATAAGCGGCTTTTGTGGCCTTGTACCCATTATTTCCTGGTGTCCAAGAAAAGTATCTGCTCCATCATGCATTAATGCTGACTTTCCAAAAGTAGCTGCTTTACTTTTTTTCATTTCTTTATAATCCTTACCTAATGCATTCATTATTCCCATTTTCTCAAGATTTTTTAATTTTAAATTGGGCACTTCTCTTAAAATGTGCTTTAAAGTGTTAGCACCGACATCCTGCTTTCTAACTAGCGCTGCATCCTCCATATATCCAATTCCAAAACTATCCAGAACTATAACTATAAACCTTTTCAAAAAGTATCATCTCCCTACAATTTTGCCAAGGCTATCATATATGCCAATTAATTCTGGTTTACCTTTTGAGATTCCCTTGACTACTGCAACATTACTTCTTGTAACAAAAATTTGCGTTCTATATGCCATTACTACGGTACTTCCAACTTCAGCATTTTCTTCAAGTTCAAAATAATAATCTATACTTTCATCATCAGGTTTTTTTACCTTGAAATATTTACTGTGATTATTTTCTAGCACAAGGGCTTCCTTCATATGAGATCTTCTGTAATGTCCGCCTCCATAACAGAAACTACTTTCACCAAGATTGTGTGATATTTCACTTACATACACCATGGCTGGAGTTTCTGCACAATTCTTTCCACTCCCATGCATTGGTGTAGTTCCAGTAAGTCCATGACCAGGTTCAATACTTGTACCACCATTCTCCGCTACAAGTTTCATGCTCTCAACACAGTTTGCAGATGGCATATTCATCTCTTGAATTTTTATGCCCATATTCTCAATAATATATTTAGCTTTTTGTACAGTTTTAACATTATGCGTCTTCTCAATTCTTCCACTTTTTTCATTATATAAAAAACAAGGAAACGATGTTATACCTTTAATTTCTATGCCCTTAAAGTTTAAAATTTTATTTACGCTTTCACTAAGCTCATCAACATAAAATCCTCCATATTGAGCTGGATAAAGCACATCATTATTGTCTATAACTCTCAGCATAATTTTTTGCTTGATACCTAATTTTAATGATAATTCACTTAGGCTTTTTGCTTTTTCTATAGAATATACAGTTATATAATCTGGCCTCAATTTTAAAATTTCTTCAATGGATTTGTCAGGTATTTGCACTAAATGTCCTACATGAGAAAGCTTTATTCCACTATTGCCAAGTAATTTTGCCTCTCTAAAATCAACAGTAACGGCACCTTCGTACCCAAGCTTCATAAGCTCCTTAGCTATATATGGATTTCTTCCAAACTGTTTAGTCATAAAATAAGCTTTTATCCCATATTTATCTGCCTCTTGCATAATTAACTTTCCATTGTTAAGTATTGAATCCAAATCTAATACATAAGTATCTGGCTCTATGATTCCCTTTCTATGCAAAAACATAGCTGTTTCTATCAATTTTGGATTTTTATTAACCGTCGCTTTAAGAAACATAATCCCACCCCTATTCTTCAATCCTTTCAAGTGCTTCTTTAAGTATCCTTATAATGGTATCAGCACCGCATCTCATTGGATTTATCCTTATCATTCTTTCCTCAAGGGTTGGATCTGCTGCTCTAAAAGTTCCAGAAACCCTATAGATCATAGGTACAAATTCATACTTTGATTCTGCTCCTACAGGATTAGGGGCACCTCCCAATTCTTCTGAAATCTTTAAAACTTCTTTAGCTATATTATCTTTAAACTCAACAAGTAGTACCTTAGATTGAGCATTAGCAAGGAAGGCGCTCTTTATTCCTTTTACTTCTCCACTATTGAGCCTATGAACAAGCTCATTATTAACCTCGGCTTGAATAGCAAGCATTACAGGTGCATATATCATTCCTCTCAAAACTTCCATAGATTCATGTCCTTGAACTTGGCTTCCACCTGAGTAATTTTGACTTATTATATAATCTATATATTTTCTCTTTCCAATAACACAGCCTACACCCTCAGGTCCAAGTAACTTAAATGTTGAAAAAGCAGATACATCCGCTCCCAATTGAACCCCTATTTCCTTTACCTTCATTACTGCATAATTATCATCAGTAATAATGGGGATACTTGGGCTAACTTTTCTAATTGTTTTAATGCATTCTTCCATATCATACTTATCATCTATTTTTTGCCTTGTATATTGTATAAGAACACCCTTTAAATCATTATTTTTTAATGCATTTGACAAATCATAAGAGTTATTAAAATCAGCTTCTACAGGTTTAAGTCCCATATTTTCAATGGTAATCTTGGTGGTTGGATATATTGGTGCTTTATGAACTAAAATAGCATCTCCATTTTTAAATATACTCATTATGCCGCTTCTTAAAGCTCCAGTACCGGCTCCACGTACTAAAGCAGCCTTTTCAACTCCAAAAAAATCCGCTATTGTTTCCTCTACTCTAAGTGTTGTTCTCGGTTTATTAAGTCCCATAACAACACCCAAATCTCCTAATGATAAAACTTCACTTCCTTTAAAGTGTCTAGTTACCATGTCAACTAACTTAAATTGAAACTTTTTTGCCTCATCTACTGTCATAGATTTTAGTGGATAAGTATTCATGCTATCACTCCTAACCAAATATTCTAACTGCATTCTTTTCTGTCATATTTTCTATATTTTTTTCACTTACACCAGCCTTTTTTAGCTTAGGTAAAAAATCCTGAATGAGAAAACTATACCCACACCCTCCTTTATTTTTAAGATGAGATTTTCTCGTTATATCCATTGATAAAACAATTTTGCTCGAAAATCCCATACTACAAAGTTCTTTAATAAAATCAACTCTCATTTCATCTGGTTTATATTTTATTTTTCCTATGGTATCAAATGCTACATTAACTCCCTCATCTATAAGTCTTACTATATAATTTAGATCTCCACTTAAATCAACATGACTTATTACTACCTTATCCAAATTTACATTAAAAGCTTTAAATATTTTAATTTGCTCATCACCTAATCTTCCAAGTGTCGTATGTGTAACAATTGGCTTTCCAGTTTCAATATGTGCTCTTGAAGCTGCTTTAAATACCTTTTCTTCTTCAGGTTTTATATTTTCTTTTCCAGTTCCAATTTCACCAATAACTTCAGCCTTTACTTTGCTTTTTTCTATTCCATTTACAATTTCATCAATCATAATTTTTGATAGTTCTTTTTCAGATAGATCATAAACTTCCTTAGGTAAAAATGGCTCCTTATAATATCCAGTGGAACAAACAATGTTAATTCCTGTTTCTTCTTTTACCTTCATTACATAATCAACATTTCTTCCCATTCCCCTATTAGTTAAATCTATAATATTGCAAACATTCTGATTCTTAAGTGTCTTAAACTCTTTTACAGTTTCATCAAAATCATCTAATTTACAATCTTCATCTTGTTTGGGTCCTGAAAGATCAATAGTTACATGTTCGTGTGTATAAGTTCTACCATCTTTAAATTGCACTTATTCTCATCTTCTTTCGTATTGTTTTAATCATTTCTTCTATTTGGAAACTGTTGGTAAATATAGACCACACAAGTATAATAAATTTATTAATATACCAACAAAAATTGCTCCAACAGGTCCTACTGCCGCATCGACAATTGGCTTTTTAGAAGTTTTATTTAAAACATATAATCCAATAACTATAAAGAACCCAAGGTTTCCAGCCATACTGTAAGCTGCCATCATTCCTCCTATTAGAAGCGCTACTTCAATAACCTTTGACATTGCAGTTCTTATATTATCACCACACTTTTTCATGCCTGGGAATCTATCTAAGAACTTTGCAAGAAAATCTAATAAATAAATTTCCACAAAAATCACAACCGCACCAGCTAAAAACGCAAGTATAGGATTGCCTTTAAGTAAAATACCTACTACAAATACAAATGTCATACCTGTAGGTGAATATACACCTGTTGTAATAGCAGTAGTTGCAACCAAAGGTATAAAGCCAATTCCTCTTGCAAGTGCAGTAATTCCAGCCTCAAAATTTTTATTTTTGGCCAACAAATTTAAAGAAATAGGATCTCCCGCAATTACTGTTAAGCTTGTACCTGCTGCTACCAAACCTCCAATTATAACAAGATAAATAATATTCTTTTTTATTTTCTTTACTCTTTCAGAGAATATTGACGTAATATCAATAGTTACAGCATCTTTATCTTGCTTTTCTCTCATTGAATATACAATCATAATAATAACTCCTGTAACAAGTGCCATTCCTTCTGGGTTTAATGATATTTTTGCTGTATCAATTTTAAATGTACCATGATATTGCACTAATTGTCTTACGATGAATGATATAACAAGTGTAATTATTCCATTTTTAACCCCGTATTGATATCCAACAACTAATGCCGGAAAAACTGCAAATGCTGCTACAATTGGTGTTCCAACAGTTCCAAGTTGTGGTAAAAAATTAACCGGAAGCAACTTAAAAGCATCAACTATAAATTTGAGTCCAACTACAAGTCCAATACCATATACAGCACCAATAACTCCTGAAATTATCATTCCCTTTTTACCCTCAGGTGACCATGTCCCAATAATATCAGTTCCTAAAAGAATGCTATGTATTAAAAGAATAGATGCTGCAATTGATACTGGAATTCCATAACCAATTACAAGTCCAAAGCTTAAAGCAAAACTTGTAGCAGCTAATGCCTTCTTATCCATTCTCTTCTCAAGATACTCTGGAATTATAGGTCTTAATCCATCATTAAATACTGCCACACCTTTATTTGCAAGAATTGATGCCAACGCTCCAATTAAAGCTACAATTAAGTATTTCATAGATAAATCCCCCTTTTCATTTTAATAACTTATTTAAAACAACAGGTATTACTTGCTCTGCATGTTGTGGTGTAAATCCAAATGCCTTTTTGCCCTTATCAATTTCATCTTCTATTTCTTTATTACTTTTTATATTTCCAGGCATAGATATAGTGACACAATTATTATATCCAAGAATTGCTATTGCAATTGCTAATGCACCCCCTCCACCTGTGTTGCACGCTCCAAAATAATAGTCTGCTTGATTTGTCTTTATCGCCATAGCTGCTTCAATATCAGACATTACTTTTACCTCTACCTTATCTCCACCCAAATCTTTTATGATATGCGAAATTCTTTCCTTGTCTATTTGCCCTCCAACTACTATCCTAATCATTTTAATCACTCTCCCATAAATTATTTTGAAATAATGTACATAAATGCATTATTATAAAAGTCTGTTCATTGTATGGTATATCAATATTGCATATATCAGCTATTTTACTTAAAGCATTAACACTTTTACCATAAAACTCATTTTGCTGAATTTCCTTATATATATCTTCATCAATGCCTGTTTTACATTTTCCCTGTTTAATTCTTTCCAATGCTACTGCAAGATGAGTTATAAGCATAGAACCATTTTTTTCAGTAAGTTTAATATTAAAGTTGTCCCAAAACATATTGATAATATTAAGTAAGCTAACTTCAACGCTATTATCAATTTGATTTGCGTCCTTTAGTATTTTTATTCTTTCTTTCAAATTCATCTATTATTTCCTCCTTTCGATTTTCAATATACATTATTTTGTATATTGGAATAAAAAAATTTATATACTCAGTATCTTGGCACTATTGCACCCTTCACAATCTTTTTTTGTATATCTAAAATTTTGCTTTTTTTCAAATATCTTTTTAATATCGCTTTTATATCACTCTTGGAGCTTTCAACAACTACTACTGCATTTGTATCCTTATTATCATACTTTGAACTCATTGGATAATATTTAAGATTGAGTTTTCTATCTATGATTTCATCTATATTCCAAATAGCTGCATCAATTTCTCCATTCATAACTTTTGATATAATTTGATTATATGGCAATTCAACCATAATAACTCTTTTCCCACTACATTGTTTTTGAGTAAGAATTTTATGATCAATTGAGCTATTATCTATTCCTATTTTCATTCCATTTTCTATACTTTTTCTTGAAAAATCATGAAAAATTATAGCATGCTCACTAACGTAACTAAATTCACCAAAGTCCATAATAACTTCTAGATTTTCAGTTTCCATTAAATTTTCAGCAGCAAGTTTAGAAATCAGAGCAAAATCATACCTTCCTTTTGATAATGCTTTTATTCTATTAGCTGATCCCCTCATGTATGCTAAGTTAAATGGTATTTTGCTTTCCTCCATAGTATTATACAATCCAGTTGCTATTCCTTCATATAATTTTGAATAAGGCAATGGCATTACTCCAACAATTGATCCTATTCCGGAAACCTGTAAAAGTTTTTCATAATTAATTTTAACTATAAAAGTTCCCATATGTCCTCTTGCTTCAAGAAAAATAGCCTTTTCATCTTGCAAAAATTTTATTGCATTTTGAACAGTGCCTCTTGCAATATCAAATTTTTCAGAATAGTTGGATACTGTATCTATTCTATCTCCACATTCTTTTGATAAAAATTCTTGTGCTAACTTCATAGCTATTATTCCATTCTTTTGCATTAACTCTCTCTTAATCATATTTTAACACCCTAATGTACAATTATTTGTATTTTCAATTTATATTATAAAGCATCTTGTAAACATTTTCAACGTCTCATTAAAGTTTATTTTAATAAACATCATTAAAAGTATTCAATGCATTTAGTATTTATTTATAATTCACTATAAATATACAATTTTATCTAATATTTGTCAATACATTTTTAAAATTTGTTAATGTAAGTCGTCCTCTAACTACTATCTGAATAGTTTTTATATAAAAGTAAAAAACTAGCTTGTGTAAATATATAAACATATGTTAGATTGGTTGCACCATAAATACCACATATGTTTATATTTCTAATTGTTATTTATTTACTACCCCATATTCCTTGTAGTAGTTATCTATCTTCTTCTTCATTTCATCATCAATTAAAACACTACCATTTACTTTTTTATTGTAAAGATATTCTACAACCTCTGCCATAGTAACTATTGCGCATGTCTTAAATCCAAACTTTTCCTTAAGCTCTGTAAGGGCAGATTTTTCTCCTTTTCCTCTTTCCATTCTATCAACGGATATTATAAGACCTTTTACACTTACATCTGCCTGAGACTTTAAAAGTGGCATAGTTTCATATACTGATGTTCCCGCCGTAGTAACATCTTCAATAATTACAATTCTATCATTATCTTTGATTTTTGAACCTAAAAGTATACCTTTGTCTCCATGATCTTTAATTTCTTTCCTGTTTGAGCAGTAAGCTGCATTAACACCATATAAATTGTTAAGTGCTATAGCCGCCGTAACGCTTAATGGAATACCCTTATATGCTGGTCCAAATAATATATCAAAATCATCTCCAAAGTTGTCATGAATAGCCTTTGCATAATATTCTCCGAGCTTACTTAACTGTTTTCCTGTTGTATAGTTTCCTGTGTTTATAAAAAATGGAGTTTTCCTTCCGCTCTTTGTAACAAAGTCTCCAAAAGTAAGCACATTACTTTCCACCATAAACTCAATAAATTCTTCTTTATACTTTTCCATTTTAATCCTCCTCAAAGAAATCAATATAAGCTTTAACAACATTTTTTAATACATCAATGCTTCCAATCAAATTATTTGAAAGTTCAAGGGAATGATTACCACCCTCTACAAGCATTAATTTTACATTGCCACTTTTTTTAATTTTTTCTATGTATTCGTTCTTAAATATATTATCATTAGTTCCAGCAATTGCAAAGCATTTTGATTTACAAATATATTTTACAGCTGATTGTGTTGGAGTTAGATACAAAAACTTTGTATTACTATAATTAAATTTACCAGCCACGTTTCCTGCAACTTCTGTTCCTATACTCTTACTAAGAAAATAAACACTTTTATATTCCTTTTTCATAACCTCTTTTAAAATATTTAAACATTCGTCAGCTACCGTATCTATAATTGGCTTACCTATGTCATCCCAATCAAGCTTTTTTTCATAATTAAGGCACAATACATCCTTTTCACTTTCTTGAGCTGCCTTTCTTGCATAGTGTAAAAGCGGTTTATCATGCCCATATTTTAATCCAGGAAATATTACAGCTAATGATTTTGCTTTCTCGTCACTGTAGTATTCTCCATATACTTCATCAAACTTTTGTGATTTAATTATACTACTCAATTTATGCTACCTTCTTGTTTCAATATTTTAATATATAATATATAGGGCTAATAATTATTAATTAGCCCTCCTATAAAGCTTAGCTTAAATGCTAAAATTTCCATCTTTAAATACAGTTACTTCTTCTCCGTTTTCTGTAACTCCTATTATGCTTAAATCACTTGTTCCAACCATGAAATCTACATGTGTTATAGAATTATTTACATCTAAAGCTTCAAGCTCTTTTTCAGACATATCACTGCCGCCTTTAATGCATGTTGGATAAGCCTTTCCTATTGCTAAATGGCAGGATGCATTCTCGTCAAATAAAGTATTATAAAATAATATATTTGAATTTGAAATTGGTGAATCATATGGAACTAAAGCAACTTCACCTAAATAATGTGAGCCTTCATCTGTATCTATCATGCTTTTTAAAACTTCATTACCTTTTTCAGCAGTAAAATCTACAACTCTACCATCTTTAAAAGTAAATGAAAAATTCTCAATTAAATTTCCATTATAATTTAAAGGCTTTGAGCTAACAACTTTTCCATTTACACCTGTTTTCTTAGGTAAAGTAAATACCTCTTCTGTTGGCATATTAGGTATAAATTCTATGCCTTCAGGAGTTTTTGATGAAGCCGCAAGCCACATATGTCCTTCTGGCAATTCTATCTTCAAATCTGTTCCAAGTGAATTTTTATATTTAAGATATTTAAAATTATGCTTATTTAAAAACTCTGCATTTCTAATCATATTATCCTTATGTTTCATCCATGCAGCTACAGGGTCCTTTTCATTAAGCCTTATAGTTTTTGCTATTGCTTCTCCTAATTTTTCTACTGCTTCTTCTTCAGAAACATTAGGAAAAACCTTTTGTGCCCATTTTTTTGTAGGCATAGACACTACACACCATGGATTTTTGTCACTCATCATTCTATCTACATATTCTTTTATTGCAGCATCAGAAGCTTTTTCTGCCTTCACCATTCTATTTGGATCTACTCCCTTAAGTGCCTCTGGATCTGATGCGGCTATACTAAGAAATGCAGCCCCTTGTCTAGCATAAGATATATAAAATTCCTTCTGCCACTCAGGAAACTCCTCAAAAATCTCTTCTGGTGCATTAAGATATTTTATTCTTGAAAGTTTATCGTCCTTCCATCTTACCTGTACATCTCTAGCTCCACACTTATATGCAGATTCTGTTATCTCTCTTACAAAGTCTGCACATTCAATAGGCGAGTTTACTACAAGCGTTTGATTCTTTTGTATGTTAACTCCTATTTTAACTACTAACTCTGCATACTTTGTTAATAAATCTTGATTCATTGTTACACCCTCATTTCTATTTTCCAAAGTCTTTATAAAGTAAACTTGTTTGAATACCACTATTATTTTGGTATTTACCGCTTGAATATTTATCATATTCTCCGTCTATATCATGATAGTAAATCTGGCAAATCTCAACTCCCGGATAAATTCTTATTGGCTGAACACAGAAAATTTCAAGTGTCCAATATCCCTTAAATCCAACATCGCCAAACCCTGCTGTAACATGTATGAAAAGCCCTAGTCTTCCAACAGATGACCTTCCTTCAAGCATAGGTACATATTTATCTGTTTCTGTATATTCCATGGTTCTTCCCAGATACAATTTTCTTGGCTGCAAAACTATTCCATCCTCTGGAATTATAATTTTACTTGCTTTATTTTCTTTTTTCATATCTAAAACTTCTTCATCATAAACAAGAAGTTCATTGTGCAATTTTAAATTATAGCTATTTGGATTAAGCTGCTTCTCACTATAAGGTTCTATTATTATTTCTTTTCCTAATTGTTCTTTTATCTTTTTACCTGAAAGTATCATAAAATCCTCCTAACCTTTGTATATTTCCCAAAAGTATCATTTTTATAATTATAACATAACGCACCCTTATAGATAAAATTTTATTATTCCCATTTTTAAACCTTAATTATTAAAAATTTATTAGAGTCAATCTTAAAATTAATCTATAACTGTTAAGAGTAATAATAGTGCTTTCGTAAATACTAATTATAGTAAAACCCTACAAGAAAGACGGTGAAGATATGAATCTAGGATTAATATCATTGTGCATACCTGTAATAGTTATTATTTTAGCTATGACTACAAAAAGAATTATAACTGCACTTGTGGTAGGAATATTAGCTGGTGGAATATTACTTGCTGGTGGAAACATTATTAATGGCTGCATATATGCTGTTGAACACATTGTTAAATCCATTGCCAGTGAGGAAAGTGTATATATAATTATGTTTTTATTCATATTTGGTGCTTTTGGAGAAATCATGGCACTATCAGGCGGGATAAGTGGATTTGCAAACCTTGCCAATAAATATGTTAAAACTGAAAAGGGTGCTTTAGGTGCTGTTTGGTTAGTTACCATATTCACTTTTATAGACTGCTGTTTTCATGGCATAGCAGCTGGTACAATAGGAAAAGCATTGATAGATAAGGTTAAAGGCAGCAAAGAAAAGTTAGCGTTTGTTCTTAATGTAACCTCATGCCTATTGATTATTTTAATACCCTTTGGAACCACCTATGTAGGTTATATTATTGGAGTTATTAATTCCTCGCTTAATAAGGCTGGTTTAAAAATATCGGCCTATAATCTTTATCTTAAAAGTATTCCATTTAACTTCTATGCCATTATAATGATATTCGTAAGCATAGGTATAATTATATTTAATTTAAAATTTGACAGTGTGGTTAATAGACTTTCAAATATTAAAGATGATGAAGAATACCAAGGACATGAGCATAACCATGAGGCTCACGAACAAAGTGAATTTGGAGAAAAGGCTTCGCCGCGTCCGCTTAATTTGATTTTACCTTTAGTTTTACTAATAACTGCAACTTTCTTTTTCTTTTGGTATACCGGAAAAGGAAAAGGGCATGGCTTTTTAGGTGCTATTATGAATGCTGAATTTGAGAAATCTATATTGATATCAGCAGTAATAACCATTGTAATCACAACTATATTTTACCTCTTTCAAAAGATACCTATGAAAAAAATAGAAAGCAGTTTTTTATCTGGCGGAAATGAAATGATGCCTCCAATAATTGTATTAGTTCTAAGCTGGGGGCTATCCAGTATTATAGAGGATTTAGGATTTGTAAAATTCATAACAAATAATATAGGTCCTCAAATACCTGCAATGCTGATACCTGTGGTAATATTTTTAATTGGATGTGCTGCTTCATATTTTATGGGATCAGCATGGGGAACTTGGGCACTTCTAATGCCAATAGCTATTCCTCTAGCCGTAACTTCTAATTCAAGCCTACCCTTAGTTATTGGCGCTGTGCTTTCAGGTGGTTCATTAGGAGATAATGCCTCACCACTAGGTGAAACCGCAATATTATCATCTACAATCGCTGAAGTTCCTCTTATGAAACATGTCAAGACAATTTTACCATACAGCATAGCTTCAATCATAATAGCCGCTATTTTATTTGTAATCGCTACCTTTATTATATAATATTTATACCAAGAAGACCTATTAAATCGCTGCTTGAAATTAATAGGTCTTTAAAATAATTAACGTGTAGTTGAAAATCATCATTACTTAGACATATTCTCACTATTTTCAGAATAAAATTTAAAAGCTTCGCCAATAAATTTTGATGCACCTTCACCATATTTTTTATCTGTTGATTCTATAAATGTGGGTTTTGTTAAATACCAATCTGCCATATATCCAAAATGATTTTCTCCCTCATCTACTTTTAAGATTTCATTCTGTCTTTGCGTTTCATCTGCTATTTCAAAAACAATTTGTTGAACTTCCTTTGAAGTAGGTTCTTTACTTAAGTCCGCTGTAAGCTTTTTATATAGATTTTCTATTTTAGGTTCATAATCACCCAAATAAGTTTTCAAAGCCTTTCCAATGAACTTAGCTGCACCCTCTCCATATCTTTCATCTATCCATGCCATGCCAACTCCTCCATTTTCCTTTTCATACTTTTCTAGCTCCTTAGGAAAAGGATTTAAATATAGCCTTACCATAATAAGCCAATAATAATCCCCAAGTTCATCTCTAAAAGCGTCATAATCTCTTTTAGCTATATTAGTTATTTCACCAGCAATTTGCTGAATCTCATCTGACAAAGGATCTTTACTTAAATCAGCTGTAAGCTTTTTATATAATTCTTTTAGTTCAGGGTGTCTTTCATAAAAACAATCTTTTTTAAACTTATCAATTTGCTCCGATTTAGTTATTGCATCACTATTTAAATTTTTCTTTAAAGCTTCAGTAAATTTTTTTATACTTCCATAATGCTTTATAGCTTCCTTAGCGATTTCAGTTTCCTTAGACTTAAATTTTTCAATATGTTCATTAAATCTGTCTACACTTCCATACATTTTGATTACTTTGTCCTCATGTTCTGTCTTAAATTCTTCTAGCACCCTATAATACTCAGTCATATCAAATTCTTTAAAACTCATCCCATTCGCTCCTTTTAAAGTTTTATTTATAAGCTCTATTAAACCATTCAATCTATTCCGTTTTAAAATAATTAGCTTTTTATGACTTTCTAGAGCCTTCATCTTATCAAAGCTAGGACTAGTTATGATTTCTTTAATTTCTTTTAGTGGTAAATCAAGTTCTCTAAAAAACAAAATCTGCTGCAAAGTTTCAAGAGCTTCATCATCATAAAGCCTATAACCAGCTTCTGTTAATTTTGTAGGTTTTAATAATCCAATCTTATCGTAGTGATGCAGCATACGCACACTTATTCCTGTCAAATCTGAAACTTGTTTTACTGTTTTCATAACTCTTCCTCCTACTCTGATTTTAGAGCTTCAATACTCCTACCGGTATGAGTTTTGCTAATCTCTGTTTTTATATTACACTATGACATGGTGTTAGAGTCAACATTTTTTAGGCAAAAAAAGATTTGAATCATATCAAGATTCAAATACTCCTAAAGATAAACCACCTTGAAACTTGAAATTTATTTGTACCAAAACGCCATCCTCTGGACATTATGGTGCACATGAATTTCAATAGTTGAAGCGATTTATCTATACTTTATTTTTATTGTGTCATTTATTTACTCAATTTAGATGCAGGTTACAACTGCGCGAAATGCTCACAATCCCTGTCGTTTCAGATTGCAAACCAGTTTTACATAAAATTCGCGCACATCAAAACCTGGAATATTTTCTCGGTTCAAATCAATCATATCTCCATGCGAAATACCACGTTTACCCTTAACCGTCAAAAATGTATAATTTTCACCCCAGCGAAAAGACTCTTCTCCCACAAGTCCATCGTTAGAACCATCAAAATGCTTTACTAGATAATATGAAAAGTTAAGTGGGAATTTTCCGTTTGTAGCATGATTTAGTTTGGAACCGATGCTACTACATACAATTCCTTTAGGAACAGGCATCATCTGATCCAGTATCATGCACCGTTCCGATGTCAGGTCACGTACAGCGGCAATAAAATCCGGATTTTTGTCCCCAAATTTTCGTAAGGCGGTGTTATAAGTATTGGCAAGCTTCTGTTGCGCTGACTTTGGAACTTTATTTAAAAGATAATCAGCGAATTTACAACCGCGGTGCGGCGTGTTTATGGTAGTCAGTGACGCAACATACTGAGCAATATCTGTATGGCTAATCGCATATCGGCAGTCAATACCACCCTTTGAATGTGCAATTATATTGACCTTTTCACAGTCCGTTTCCTGAATAATTTTTTTAATTCGCTCCGCAAGTTCAGCAGCACTTGCTTGTACAGATGCTGCCGACTGATGTTCACCGTAATATATCTGTGCACCATTTTCTATAAGCTCTTTCGGAATTCGTCCCCAATAGTTGAAATATTTAAAATCCCTGAAAAACACTCCGTGAACAAGCAAAATGGGGTATTTTGTGTCGCAGCGCTGCTCATCATGTCGTGTCATATTAATCTTGTATTTCTCTGTCTCAAAGCGTACTTCTTCCGAAGTTATATGTATGATTTTACCCAGCATAAGGAGATGCGCCACCGGAATCATTCCGAAAATGATACCGAGTACCCGCAGCTTAATACCGAGCTGCAACGATGTAGAATAAACGCTAATGATTCCATTCCAAAAAATAATTGACTCCACACAAATGCAAATTACTGCACTCAAAATCCATTGTAACCATTGTATAGGAAAAAGGTAAAATATGATGACAATATGATAAACAATCGATATCATCACAGACAGTGAAAATACTTTCAGGCATTTTGTACCGTGATTACAAATTTTCATCTGCTTGTTTGGAAAATTATTTGCCGAGTACATTGGTAGAAAATTAGAGAAGATAAGTCCAACAGCAAAAACAGGAATCAGTGCCGGGAATCGCTTCGCAAGATAAAAGCAGTTTGCACAAACGCAAACCAAAACAATATTTATCAAATATATTAATTTTTCAATTAGATCTTTATTGTACTTCATGTCACACCTCTCTGCACAAGTTATATAAATAATCTTTGTAGCAATTCTATCACGAAATAAAAAAGTCCATATGTCAGTTTAAATACGGACACATGGACTTTTTTTGGTGCGACAGGCAGGACTTGAACCCGCAGCGCCTCGGTTCGTAGCCGAGTCCTCTATCCAGTTGAGGTACTATCGCATAGCTATTAAATTTACCATAAACATATTACCACAATAACACATAAAAATCAAATATTCTATAAAAATAAAAGAACATAATAAATATGTTCTTTTATGGCGGAGAAGGAGGGTTTCGAACCCTCGCACCGGTCACCCGATCTATACCCTTAGCAAGGGCACCTCTTCAACCACTTGAGTACTTCTCCATGTGCTTTACTTTATAACTTTTTATATAAAATAATGGCGGAAAGATAGGGATTCGAACCCTAGGTGCGGTCACCCGCACGCCGGTTTTCAAGACCGGTGCCTTAAACCAACTCGACCATCTTTCCACACAAACAACAATAAAAATTATATCAATAATTTTAGAAAAAGTCAACACATTTTCATATTAAATAATATTTATATGTAAAAAAATAAAGGAACATAATAAATATGTTCCTTTATGGCGGAGAAGGAGGGTTTCGAACCCTCGCACCGGTCACCCGATCTATACCCTTAGCAAGGGCACCTCTTCAACCACTTGAGTACTTCTCCATGTGCTTTACTTTATAATTTTTTATATAAAATAATGGCGGAAAGATAGGGATTCGAACCCTAGGTGCGGTCACCCGCACGCCGGTTTTCAAGACCGGTGCCTTAAACCAACTCGACCATCTTTCCACGACCACGACAGATTACATTATATCATTCACTGAAAATGTTGTCAACATATTTTTATAATTTTTTTCAACATAAAATTTACTGACAAAAATCATTCTTTAGAAATTAATGAGACATAAAGCTGCTGCAATAAATGCAGCAGCTTTTATACTATATCCTATTTAATTATATCTCTTCCCATGTACTGCTTTAAAACTTCTGGAACAGTTACACTTCCATCTGCATTTTGATAGTTTTCAAGTATAGCAGCTACAGTTCTTCCAATAGCAACTCCAGATCCATTTAATGTATGAACAAATTCTGGTTTTGCTTTAGGATCTCTCTTAAATTTAATATTTGCACGTCTTGCCTGGAAATCTTCAAAGTTACTGCAACTTGATATTTCAACATATCTATTGTAACTTGGCATCCAAACCTCTATATCATATTTTAATGCAGCTGTAAAACCTAAATCACCTTTGCATATTCTAACAACTCTATATGGAAGGCCTAGCATTTGAAGAACTTCTTCAGCATCGTGAGTTAATTTTTCAAGTTCATCGTATGAATCTTCTGGTTTTGCAAATTTAACAAGTTCAACCTTATTAAACTGGTGCTGACGAACAAGTCCTCTAGTATCTCTTCCTGCTGAACCTGCTTCTGATCTAAAGCATGCACTATATGCAGCATATTTTATAGGCAAATCTTCAGCCTTAAGCATTTCATCTCTGTGTAAATTTGTAACTGGAACTTCTGCTGTAGGGATTAAGAAAAATCCATTGTTTTCTACTTTGAAAGCATCTTCTTCGAACTTTGGAAGCTGACCAGTTCCTGTCATACTGTTTCTGTTTACCATGTATGGTGGAAGTACTTCTTTATATCCATGCTTTTCAACATGTGTATCTAAGAAAAAGTTTATTACAGATCTTTCAAGTCTTGCACCAAGACCCTTATAAAAAGTAAATCTTGAGCCAGCTACTTTTCCTGCTCTTTCAAAATCAAGTATGTCTAAACCTGTTCCAACATCCCAGTGAGCTTTAAATTCGAAATCAAATTTTCTAGGTTCTCCCCATTTTCTTATTTCAACATTATCTTCATCTGATTTACCTTCTGGAACGCTTGGATGAGGTATATTAGGAATTCTAAGCATTATGTACTCTATTTCTTCATCTATCTTTGAAACTTCAGCATCGATGTTTTTAATATCATCAGAAAGCTTTTTCATCTCTGCCATTAATGCATCTGTATTTTGACCTGCTTTTTTTAACTTTGGTATTTCACCAGAATCTTTGTTTCTCTTGCTTTTTAAGTTTTCAACCTCAACTAAATTTTTTCTTCTTTTTTCATCAAGCTCTACAACCTTATCAATTACAGAAACATCAAAGTCCTCTCCTCTATTTAAAAGAGATTTTTTTACCTCTTCAGGATTGTTTCTTATCTTCTTTAAATCTAACATACTTATTTCTATTGAACATCAAATTCAATAGTTTCCTCCTCCCACATCTATATATGCATATGCCATCCAAAATTGATGTCATATTATATTTTCGTAATAAGATTAAATATACTAAATGTTCATATTTGCATACATAAAGTAGTTTATCACTAATACTAGAAAAATTCAATTGAAACTGCACAATAAAACAGTTAGAAGCATATATCTTTACATATTACCCAAGGATTTATTCTCACTATATTCCCTAGCCTCATCTTCTATTTTCACCTTTTTATCTGTAAATAATCCAAATACAGAAAACACCATTACTATTATTGATGCAATAAAAAAGGTTTTACTAAAAGCATTTGATAATTTATCATTCTTTTCGCTCTTCACTTTATCCATTACACTCTGAATTGCTCCTTTTTGTCCAGCCATTCCTATGCTTGTTACTAAGGTTTCAGTTCCATCATTTATCTTACCTGAAGCACTCATAAGCTTATTAGATCCATCCATCAGTTTATCATTTCCACCTTTGGCATTATATATACCAGCTTTTAACTTTGAAGAACCATCATATAATTTTTCTGAACCATCACTTAACTTTAAAATTGAAGTATTAATAGTCTCTATTCCATCTTTAAGTTGTGTAAGCTTTTGAGAAGCCCCTGAAAGTGTATGAGTTCCCGCAGCAAGCTGTGATATGCCATTTTTAAATGCTCCACCATCGTTAAATTGTGCTGCAACCTTAGAAACTCCACCTTGAAGATTTTTTGCTCCGTTTTCAAGTTCTCCACCAGCAGACACAACATTCTCAGAACCTTTTAATTTATTTTCAAATTCACCTTCGCTGGAAGAATCTATAGCAGCTGTATAAATACTTATCATGTTTGAAAGCATTTTCACTTGCTCAGCATCCTTAGCTTTCATTGCTTTAGTAAAACTATTTTTGTATCCATCAAGCAAATTAGCTGCAGCTGGATTACTTTTTATCATCATATATAATGTATTATTTACAGCAGCTGCATAACTATCAACCCCATCAGAAACTTTCTGTGTCCCAGCATCAACAGCTGTAATTCCATCATACAAACTTGGCTTATTTATATCACCACTTGATGAAAATTGTCCCATAAGTTTTTGTGATCCAGAATCTAATGCATTTATTCCATTAACTAATGTAGCTATTCCCTGACTTCCATCTGCTAACTTTTGACTTCCCGCTGCTAATTTACTAACTCCATCATTAAAGGTGCCTAAACTGGAATTCAAAGAATTACTTCCATTATAAATTGTACCTAATCCATTATCTAATTTTTCTATTCCGTCATTTAAAGCATTTTGCCCATCATATACTTTATTTTGTCCATCCCTAAGCGTACTTGTTCCATCATATAATTTTTTCAAGGTTGTATTATTATAAAAAGTTGCATTTTTTGAAAATAAGTTCTTATTATCTTTTATAATTTTTTCAACTGATTTTTCAATTGAACTTTGAGATATAGTATTTTTATCATTATCTGTATTTTTAAATTTATCATCTATTATTTTTACAAGTTCAGTTCTTACAGGTTTAATTATTCCCTTTTTATTATCTATATATGAAGTAATGTTATTTTTAATATCAGTCTTTGCAGTAGATACATTCCCATTTAGCATACTTACAAGCATTGCAATTCCAATACAACTTCCTATCTGCCTAGCTGCATTTATTATGCCAGAACCCATTCCACTTTTTTCTTTAGGAATATATTTTACAGAAGATGAAAGTGCTTGAACAGAAAATCCAAGTCCTATTCCAGAAATAATTAAATCAAATATCATTGTGCCTCTCGTCATATCTGTGCTTAAATATGATAATTTAAAAGTTGCAATTCCAAGTATTAATATACCAATAAAATTTACAACTCTCGTGCCAATTTTTTTACTTAAAATGCTCCCTATTGGTGTTGCAAACATTGTTGTAAGTGAGACACTCATCATAATAAAAGCAGCTTTGAGAGTATCATATTCCATCACATTTTGAAGATAATAATTAAAAATGAGAAGAGGACACATAATTCCAAAGCCTGTTATTAAGTAGCATATATTTGAAGCTGTAAAAGTTGGTTCTTTAAAAAGGTCAAGTTCTACCATAGGTGCAGAAACTTTAAGTTCTGCTATAATAAATATAATTAAAGCTACTACAAAAGTTATAAATAAAGATAGTATAATAGTTGAACTCCATCCGTAATCTTTTCCCTTAAGAAGTGCAAAAGTAAGACAAAATAAACTTATTGTGATCATTATCATTCCAAGCCAATCTATGCTTTTTGAAACCGTATCATCATATGATTCATCTACAAAAATTAATATTAAAACTAATGCAATAATAGCGAGTGGTACATTAACAAAGAAAACCGACTGCCAATTTATATATTTTATTAAAATTCCTCCAACCGGTGGCCCACTTGCAGCTGCCAGTCCAACTATAGCACCTGATGCTCCGACAACTATCTGCATTTTTTCTTTTCCAAAGATTTCAATACCCATTGGAAGTACTATTGGAGTGATAATAGCTCCTCCAATACCCTGTATAAATCTCATAACAATAAGAAATAACAGTGAATTAGACATGGCACAAAGGGTTGAACTAATTCCAAAAATCAAAAGACCAATGGCCATCAACTTTTTTCTTCCAAATTGATCTGCAAGTTTTGAAGCTGTGATCATAAAAACTGCCAATGCTAAAGAATAAATAGTGCTTATCCAGCTAGTATCATTTAGATTCGCCTTAAAATAATCCGTTATACTAGGAAGCGCAATATTAACAATTGTACTGTCAATTACTCCAAGAAAGGCTGCTATAAGTATTCCAATAAATCCAATGTATTTGGTTTTTTTATTCATTTTATATCCACCTCCAAAATATGAAACTCATTTCACATTCATATTATAATTCTCTATTTTTCAAAAGTCAATAGAAATGTGAGTTCAGTTTCATATTTATTGACAATGCATTTCTATTGTATTAAGATAACTATAAAAACTATTAGAGGTGAAAAGATTGGATAAAGAAGTTCGTGAACCTAAACAAAAACGTTCAATTGAAAAAAAAGAGAGAATATTATCGGCAGCTCAAAATCTTTTTATGGAAAAAGGTTATTTTGATATGACCACAGTAGAAATAGCAAAAGCTGCAGGACTTTCAACAGGTACAGTTTATGCCTACTTTAAAGATAAAAAAGACATCCTTCTTGAATGTCTTTCTAATAATGGTTCTGTTTACATAAACCAAATTACTGACGAATTATCAAAATTTCCACAAGACAAAAATCTTTTTAATACTATAAAAAATATCCTTAAAATTTTCATACAACTTCACACTACTTATCCTAAAAAATATCATGATGAACTTATGTCCTTAGTCTACACCGATGAAGATATAATGAAATATTTCAAGCATATGAAAACTGTTCTTATGAATGCTGTTTTAACTCAGTTAAAAAATTCAGGGATTAAGTTAATCCATGAAAAAGAACAATCCTTTTTAATGTATTCACTAATTGAAAATATCGAAGATGAGCTTGTTTTTCATATAAATCCAGAACTAAATAAAGATGTACTTTTAGATGAATGTACTCGTGTTATTGTTGCAATGCTGCAAGAAAAATAATGTGAAGTAACAATGCTTCGTCACATTAAAAAAATCCTATAAATCTAAGTGGTGATTCTAAGCAAGTGCTTGCTTGAGGTATAGAAGGATAATGGGCAAAGTCCAAACCTCGTGTATGTTTACTCGCTGAGAAAATGCTCAGACAATTGAAATATCTAAGTATTTTATGATTTTTGAGCCAAGATTTATTAGGATTTTTTAAACTGTTCCTTCAGCATTGTTACTTCACTCCCACAGTATTTGTAATCAATCAAAATTTTACACAATATATTGCTCTTAATTTGATAATTTTTTCGCACTTATGAATAAAAACTAAGGCTTTTTAGTTAATATTTCATGTGTGTCAGGTTTTTCTATTATGCACTTTAAAATCCATAAACGGATGATGAACAAAAAAAATAAGCTGTCCATTATCTAATAATCATTTAGCAAAACACTCTACAAAAGTATAGAATTTAAGCTGACAAAAAAAATCACTACAGTATTTTTACCGTAGTAATCTTTTATCATCCTATATTCTATCTTTTCCAATCCATTTTCTCAAAACTTCTGGAACAACTATATGACCATCCTTATCCTGCATTTGCTCAAGTATTGCTGGCATTAATCTGCTTGTAGCAAGACCAGAACCATTCAAAGTATTTACGTACTCTATTTTTTTAGTTTCTTCTCTTCTAAATCTTATCATTCCTCTTCTTGCCTGATAGTCCCGTGCATTTGACACAGAGCTTACTTCCTTGTATTCATTCATACTTGGAATCCAAACTTCAATATCATAAGTTTTTGCCATAGACGCACTACAATCTTTTGCTGCAAGTTTAGATAGTCTATAGTGTAATCCAAGCCCCTGCATAAGCTTTTCTGCCTTATTTATAAGTTCCTCTAGTGCAGCATCTGAGTCTTCTGGCTTTGTATACTGGAACATTTCAACTTTATTAAATTGATGTCCTCTAATCATTCCTCTTTCAGATGCTCTATAGCTTCCTGCTTCAACACGATAACATGGGGTATAGGCAAAATACTTTTTAGGAAGTTCGTTTTCTTTTAAAATCTCACCTCGATGTAGATTAACCAAAGCAGTTTCAGCTGTTGGAAGGATAAACTGCATGTTATCATTATCTTTGCCTTCTCCAACTTTAAAAACTTCATCTTTAAACTTAGGAAATTGACCTGCTGTTCTTCCACATTCATAATTTAAAATATGAGGAGGTAAAATAAATTCATATCCATCTTTAGTATGCTGCTCTATAAAATAATTTAAAAGTGCCCATTCAAGCATTGCACCATTACCTTTATAAATCCAAAATCCATTACCAGAAAGCCTAGTTCCTCTTTCATAATCTATGAGGTTTAATTTTTTTGCAAGTTCAACATGATCTTTTGGTGTAAAATCAAATTGTGGTTTTTCACCGTGAACTCTAACAACCTTATTATTTTCTTTTCCACCTGGCAGTACATCTGGATCAGGCATATTAGGAAGAGCTTCTAAAAAGGTTTCTATTTTTTCTTTTATTGGTAATAATTTCTCCTCAAGTTCAGCTATCTGATTAGAAACCTCTTTCATTTGCTTAAAGCAGGCTTCATCAACATTTCCACCTTGACTTTTTATTTGTGAGATTTCTTTGGAAACTTTATTTTTTTTATTTTTTAAAACTTCTATTTCTCTTATAAGTTTTCTTCTCTCATCATCAAATTCTATTAGTTTAGTAAAATCTACATTGTCAATCTTTTTCAGTAGAGCATTTCTAACCTCATCAGTTTTTTCTCTTATTAACTCTAAATCCAACATAATTAATTACCCCTTAAAATAAAATTAAAATTTATTCTTCAAAGATGCCTTATTGCAACTCATGTATAAAAAGTCCACTTCTAAGCTTTGGTTCAAACCAAGTTGATTTAGGTGGCATAACATTCCCACTGTCTGCAACCTTCATTAAATCTTGAACTGTTGTAGGATACATTGAAAATGCTAATTTCATATCGTTGTTAGCTCTTTTTTCAAGTTCCTTTATTCCCCTTATTCCACCTATGAAATCTATTCTTTCATCTTTTCTTGGATCAGATATACCAAGTATAGGATTAATTAAATTGTTTTGAAGTATTGAAACATCCAAGCTAAGAACAGGATCATTTTCATCAAAGGTTCCCTTTTTAGCAGTTAGCTTATACCAAGTTTCATCAACATACATTCCAAAAGTATGTTTTTCATCTGGCTTATAATGAACCTCATCATCAAGCTTTTCAACTTCAAAATACTCTTTTATTTTTTCAATTAATTCTGATGTTTCCATTCCATTTAAATCTTTAACAACTCTGTTATAATCCATTATTGCAAGATCCCTGTCTGGAAATAATACAGAAAGAAAATAATTAAACTCTTCTTCTCCTGTATAATCTGGATTTTCTTCTCTTCTCTTTAATCCTACTTTTACTGCTGATGCTGCCCTGTGGTGACCATCGGCAATATAAAGTGCACTAACCTCTTTAAATAAATTTGTTAACTTATTTATAGTGTTTTCATCTTCTATAACCCAAACAATGTGAGTTATTCCATCTTCACTTACAAAACTATATTCTGGCTCACCAGCTGTAACTTTACTTACTATATTATTTATTTCGCCCTTTGCTCTATAAGTTAAAAAGATAGGACCTGTATTGGCATTACAAAAATCAACATGATTTATTCTATCCTTTTCCTTACTTTCAAGAGTAAATTCATGCTTTTTTATTATTCCCTTTTGATAATCATCTATAGAGGTACAGCCAACTATACCTGTTTGACTTCTTCCATTCATTATTTGTCTATATACATATAAGTTTTCTTTATTATCTTTGACTAATATTCTCTTTTTAATCATATCAAATAAATTATTTCTAGCTTTTTCATATACTTTAACGCTATACGGATTTACGTCTTTCTCCAAATCTATTTCAGCTCTATCTACATGTATAAATGAAAACGCATTTTTTTCTCCAATTGTCCTTGCTTCCTCTGTATTCATTACATCATAGGGAAGTTCTGCAACATTTCCTGCTAGCTCTTTTACAGGTCTTACAGCCTTAAAGGGTTTTAGTACTGCCATAAATATTCTTCCTTTCTACTTCATGGTTAAACTTTAATATGTAAAATATCGTATCCTCACATAATATAAATGCCGCCGCAGAAATCAAAGCGGCGGCTTTATTAGGGAAAGTTTTTAGCAAAATTATTTAACTAGCTTTTTCAAAGAATTCATTAACTATATTAACTATCTCTACTCCAATTCTTTCTTGAGCTTCTGCAGTAGATGCCCCTATGTGTGGAGTAACGGAAACCTTTGGATTATCTAAAAGTTCTTTATTAGGCTTAGGTTCATTTTCAAAAACATCAAGAGCTGCTCCAGAAATTTTTCCTGTATTCAATGCCTCAACTAATGCTTCCTCATCTACAACGCCGCCTCTTGCACAGTTTATTAGATAAGCTCCATCCTTCATCATATTAATTTCTTCTTTTCCTATAACATATCCTTTATTTTTATCCAAAGGAACGTGAAGTGAAACAAAATCTGCTTTTTTAAGTAGTTCATTTAATTCTACAAATTTATATTCATCATATCCTTCAGCTTTTCCGCATATATCTGTATAAATTATTTTCATTCCTAAGGCATTTGCTCTTTTAGCCACCTCTTTTGATATTCTTCCAAAGCCTATAAGTCCTAAAGTTTTACCAAAAAGCTCTACTCCTTTATAAGCTTTTTTCTCCCATTTTCCTTCTCTCATTGTAACATTAGAAGTATTTATGAATCTTGATACTGCAAATATATGACCTAAAGTTAACTCTGCAACTGATATACTGCTTGCTTTAGGGGTATTGCTAACATTAATTCCTTTTTCTCTAGCATACTTAACGTCTATATTATCTACACCGACACCAGCTCTTATAACAAGTTTAAGTTTTCCGCCTACTGCTGCATCTATTAAATCTTTTCTAACCTTTGTATTTGATCTTACAACTAAAATATCAAAAGTCTTTATTTTCTCAAACAGCTCTTCACCTTCATAATGGTCTTCTACCACATCATATCCAAGTTCGCGTAATTTAGCTGCTGCATCCTTATCCATTCCATCGTTTGCTAGTAATCTTATCATATTAACTTCCTCCTTATTCTAATCCTAATATATCATTTATGTTACAAATAAGCTCTTTTATATCATCTAAAGTCATCTCTGCCATATGGGCAATTCTAAAGGTTTTTTCTTTTAATTTTCCGTAGCCGTTAGATATCTGGAAACCTCTTTCACCAAGCTTCTTATTTAAATCTGCAACGCTTATACCTCTTGTATTTTTTATAGTTGTTACAGTATTTGAAAGATTGTTTTCATCCCCAAATACTTCAAAGTACTTTCTAGCCCAATTTCTAACATATTCAGCCATTTCTATATGCCTATTATATCTGTTTTCTAATCCTTCTTTAAGCATATTATCAAGTACATAATCAAGTGCAAACATATGTGATAATGATGGGGTAGATGGATATTGGTAATCTTTTTTCTGTATAAATTCATATAGATTTAGTAAATCCAGATAATATCCTCTGAACTCAACTGTTTTTGCTCTTTCTACAGCTTTTTTAGAAAATGAACATATTGCAAGTCCAGGAGGAAGTCCAATAGCTTTTTGAGATGATGTTATGCATATGTCCACACCAAGCTTATCTACTTCTATTTTAGTTCCACCCATAGAGCTTACTGTATCAAGACACCAAACTACATCTGGATATTTTTTTATAACTTTTGCTAATTCTTCAACTGGATTCATTATTCCTGTTGATGTCTCATTGTGAGTTATTGTTATCAAATCGTACTTTCCAGTGCCTAAAACTTCATCTACAAACTGTGGGTTAAGTGCTTCTCCCCATTCAACTTCGTATAAATCAGCAGGTACATTATTATTTAAAGCCATCTCATACCATCTTTTTCCAAAAGCGCCGATTGAAAATACAGCAGCCCTTTTAGCTGTACATGATCTAATAGCACCTTCCATAAGTCCACTACCTGAACTTGTAGATAATAAAATTTCCTCTTTTGTATTAAATACTAATCTTAGCTTATCACTTATTCCCCTTTGAAGTGCTGATGCATCTTTGCTCCTATGTCCTATCATAGGTGTTGCCATTTTTTCAAGTACATCTTCTCTTACCTCTACTGGTCCTGGTATAAATAATTTCTTATGCATTGTAAACTTTCCTCCTTAAATACTCTCTGTAAACTCATTTTAATTTTTGTATTTTATGTATTATATTTCCGAAAAATAGCTGCATAAATTCTTAAATAATATGTATAAAAAAACATATAACATATAATTTCGGTCACGATAATATTCATAATATTCTTACAATTAATTTTATACATGTGCCATAATTCATATTTCAGCTTAGATTATTTTATTCAAATATGCTTTTAAGAAAATATGCTCATTGCAGTAACATTTTTTAATAAATAAAAAAGGCCCTTCATCCCTAAATTAGGGACGAAAGACTCCGCGTTACCACCCTAGTTAATCACAAAATAAGTGATTCAACTTAATTAAAATATAACGGTAATCACACCGTATTGCTCATCGCAATCCCTCCGAGGCGGATTCACAACCTAGTAGCTATCAGTTTACACCAACCACTGACTCTCTAAAAACCACTAAATGTTACTATTCTCTTCAACGGTTTAATATCTAAATGTTAATTTAATTATATATTCATTATATTCTTATGTCAATACCTTTTTTGAAATTTTTATATATTCTTTGTTGCAATTATATCCACACCAGTATTTAAAATGTTTTTGCATATTAAATCACCTTGCTTTATAGGAGCACTAACATAAAGTCTTCCAAGTGCCTTAGAACATTCTATAAACAATTCCTTTTCTATTGGCTCAGCACTTTTTACTGAAACCACTTTTACTTTTGAACCTTTTACTCTAACTAAAGTTGTAAGTATGTCCTTTTTTTTATTCACTTCACCCTTCATATATTATCACCTATATTTCGTTAAACTGTTTTATTCTACTCATTATCATATTCGATCCATCTGATTTTTCAAGTATTTCAGTGATATCTTTATTAGTTTCATTTGCTAAAATGGATATTACTTTACTCATGCAGTAACTTCCACAGCAGTCTCCCTTCATTACTCCCGTCCTTTTTCTTATACCATCAATAGTTCTTGCACCCAGCGGTCTTCTTATAGAATCTATTATTTCTCCTTCTGTAACCTGATTACACAAGCATATTATCTTACCATACTTAGGATTTATATTTATTAAGTTCTTTCTTTCCTCATTAGTCATATCCCTAAATCTATATATTTCTCTTCTTTTCCCGTAGAAATCCTTTTTAAGCTTGGATGGAATATTTTCTATAACCATTTTTCTTATAGTATTTGCAATAAATTGAGTCATTGTTACTGTTCCATAATTCTTACCATCTATCTTAATATATCCTTTACTAATTAGTTTATCATCAATAATTATTCTGTCATTAAAAAACTGCTTGTTGTAAGAATTGTTAATATAGTTATGATTGATTGCAGGAAATCTATTTTGTAATTTTTCAAATGCCTCCTCATAGCTTATCTCATTTTTAGTTATAACATAAGCTACAGTTTCACCATTAAAATTAGGATAAATAAAAATCCTTTCTTCATCCTCTCCTAATATAACAGCAATGTCTTTGAATTTAAATTTTTTGTTTATTAAAAAACATTTAGCGTTATTATTCTTATGACTATTTTTCTTTATTTTACTTCCTAACTTATAATCATCATCTGGAATTGTATTAATAACAAACTTACATGTAAATTTATTTTTTGTAGTTGTTACTTTAAATCCCTTAGATATTTTTTTTATTTCAACAACTTTTTCTCCCAATCTAAAATTAACTCCATTATCAAAAGCTATTTCTCCATAAGCTATAGATAAATCATACGGGCATATAACACCCCAATTTTTAGATATAATTGCCTTATTGAAATTAATTTTAGTATCTAATCCAAACTTTAAATTATTGCCACTAACCTTTTGTATTCCTTTAATTCCTCTTCTAATAGATCTAGCATACATCTTTTCTATAAAATTTTTATTCTCTATTGAATTTTCTTCAAAAATAACTGACTTAAATCTTTTAAAAGGAACATTAAAATTTCTTGTTATATCCCTCATATTTCTATTTCCATAGTACTCCATATAGTAGTTTAAGTCATTATCTATTTCCATTCCATCGAATATTAAAGAGGCATTAGTCTCTGAAACATCATTTCCTATATCTAATTCTTTTTCAATAATTGAAACATTAAGGCTATATTTTGATAGCTCATAAGCTATGGAACATCCAACAATTCCACCTCCAAGAATAAGTACATCGTAATCCATAAATTCACACCCCAATTACCATAAATATTTTTCTCTAATAATGTATATACACTAGATCTCCCCTACTTACAGTATTATAAACAGTTTTAGCATCATCCATAGACAATCTTATGCATCCATGAGATGCTTCTTTTCCTAAATCATCCTTCGCTTGTTTTTGTTCTTCATATTTAATTTTACCATCTTTTTTGGTTTCATCAATCGGTAAAGAGTGAATTAAATAATTTCCAAGAAATTTAACAGCATATTTTAAATTCTCATTATATTTTACACTTGTAAGATTTTCAAACTTATCTTTAATCGTAAAAAAGCCTAAAGGCGTTTCTGTATCATTATTGCCTTTTATTCCACTTGAACACTTTATAGGAGCATTATTTATAGGAATATTGTTTCTGTACATATTTAAAGTTTGATTAGTTAAGTTTATATCTACTATAAGCTTTGCATTTTTAAAAACCATTCCTTTTAAATTATTATTATCTTTTTTTACCCATCCGTTTACTAGTTTTCCTTTAGAATCAATATGATTGCTTTCACAATACAAATATCCATCCTTTTCCTTATCACAAACAAGCTCATCATCTTTATTTAAAATGGTTATTTGTGATGAGGCATTATCTATATTACTAAACATTTTAACTCCATTTTGAGCAACATAATATGTTTTCTTAAAGCATGTTTCTGAAGAAAAAACTGCAATATCCTCTTTTTTATTATCTTTATTTGTAGCTTCGGCTTTAGTATTTTTTTCACTTAAAGTGCTAACATTGCTTCCAGATATGTATTTATCTCCACCAGTATCATAACATGTAAAAAATACAGGAGATATTATTATAAGACATGCAATAACCGCACTAAAAAAACATCCCGCTAAAAAATTTATAAAAGATTTTTTACTCATAACTGAACCTCCTAAATGCTATTTAATATTCTTTACACTTAAAAAATTTTTAAACACACATTTAGGAAAATGTAACCATAAAAATAAAATTAACTTCTTTAAAACAAGAATTAGTATTATTTGCTACGAATTAAAATTCAATTGTTCTAATAACCTTTTTCCGTATAAAAATAAAAGAGAGATCTCATTAACATATTTTTTATACTAATGAAATCTCCCTAATCAAACAAATAATTTATAATTAATAGACTAGTGATTACTGAATTACTATTTATTTAGTTCTTCTATAGTTTTTCCCAATTCTTTTATATAGTCTCCATACTTTGACCAATCCCCATTTTTCTGAGCATCGATAGCCTTATCATACAAATCTTGTGCTGTCTTTAATTTTTCTCTATCTAAGCTCACATCGGTTTTAACCTTATTATCCTTATTTGGGACTTCAGTTTGAGGATTATTATTATCATTATCGGTATAGTTAAAAATTTGCTGCAGTGCTTTATCAACATTATCATCCATAACAACCTTGCTTCCATAAGAAACTATAACCCTTTTTACTTCTGGAATACTATTTTTACCCTGAGCTCTTATATAAACAGGAACTATATATATAAGGGACTTATTAATAGGAACAACAGAGGTATCCCCAAATTGCACCTTAGAACCTTGGGTATTCCATAAGGAAATTTCCTTTGAAATAGTAGGATCCTGCCTAAGCTTTTGATTAAATAAATATGGACTATCTATAGTTTTATCTGTAGGAAGTTTGTATAAAACCATCTTTCCATAGTTATTTCCATCCATTCTTGCTCCCAAAAGTGCCACCATATTGTTTTTACTTCTCATATTAAAATACTGCATAAGTACCATTTCTTCTTTGCTTTCATTTGGAAGCTTCATAACCATATAAGATGAATCACTTACACTTTTTTCGCCCTCAACATCATTCATATTTTTAGATACATCCCACAAATCTTCACCATTGTAGAATATTCCTGTATCTGTAACATGGTATTTTTCAAGTACAGTACTTTGGATTCTAAATAAGTCTTCCGGATATTTAAAATGATTTTTTATATCTGTTGGAACTTCACTTGCATCCTTAAATAAACCTGGAAAAATTTTAGCATAGCTATTAGCTATAGGATCATTCTTATCTACAATATAGAAGTTCGTAGTCCCATCTAGGGCATCTACAACAACCTTTACTGAGTTTCTTATATAATTTACGTTATCAACTGGTTGAGAGTAAGGGTATCTGTCAGAAGTCGTATAAGCATCTATAATCCAATATATTTTTCCATTGCTTATGACCGCATATGGGTCTTTGTCATAGCTTAAAAAAGGTGCTATTTTCTCTACTCTATCGGTTATATTTCTATTTATTAATATTTTACTGTTAGAATTTATATTTCCTGAAAGAATAAAGTTTATATCATGCTTATTTACTGCAAATAAAAATCTGTTTATTAAACTTGCTTTTATTCCACCTTTGCCATCATAGTTATTTGTCTTATTTACAGATCCATTTGGATAATCAAATTCTCCAAGAGTATTGTTACCTATAACATAATCATTTGTTTCCTCTCCAAAATATATCCTTGGATCAGTAAAAGGAATTTTAGTGCTATTAACCGGTGGTATATCCTTCATAACAAAATCTGGCTGTCCCGAATCCGTTATAGAATTTACTTTACTCATAACAGCCCCATATCCATGGGTATAAACAAGATGCTTGTTCTGCCATGTATCTGCATTTCCTTGAAGAGTTTTAGTGTCAAGTTCTCTTGGTGCTATAAACACTTGATTGTACTTGCCATTTATATTATATCTGTCTACATCAATATCATTAAAATCATAATAATACCTTATAACTTGAACTTGATTATAAAACTCAAGTGATGGGTCATAAGAATTTACCTTTATATTATCTATAGTTGGCCTGTTATTTTTTATATCATCTACAGTTAAATCTTCATTTGCCGGAAATTCTTTTTCATCAATTTTATCTACGTTAAAAGCCTTTCTAGTATAATCTATATTATATCTTATATACGAAGCTTCCTTAGTTTTTTCATTTGATTTAACAAAGAGGTTCTGAACTATTGGTGAGGAAACCCCTTCTGCTATGACGAGAACTACAATTATACAAATAGAAATAATTATTGGTCTTACCTTAGATTTAACTACACTTATAAATATAACAATACCTGCTATTATGGAAAACACAGCTATTATAGCATAAAAAATAAGTGATACATGAATATCTGTATAGCCTGCTCCATAAACTACACCTCTAGGAGAATAAACTAAATTCCAAGCTCTTATAAGGTATCCAAAAGAAAGTAAAAAAATTATAAGTGATGATAATGTTGCTAAAAGCTTTCCCGCAAATTTAACTAAACCACTTCCAAAGCCTTTTAGATTAATAATATTTATTCCTCTGCTTCTTGCATTTATAGAATCTTTTACATTGAATAAAATATAAATTATTACTGTTAAAATAAAAAGAAAAATTAATAGAAACATTATAACTCCATACAAAGATTGTATTAGTGGCAGCTTAAATACATAAAAAGATATGTCTATGCCAAATATAGGATCCTTTGTATTAAAAGAAGATGATTTAGCAAACTGAAGTATTTTATACCAGTAGGTATCTGCTACAGAATATGAAAGTAAAAGTGATACTACTAAATCTACAATAAAAAATATTCTTTTTTGAAGTTTTGCCTTTTTAGTGCTTACTTCAACTACTTTATCCCATTTAATTATGCTCTTTCTAATGCTCCTATAATACAGCCATACCATTGTATATATAATTGCAAATAAAGGTACCATAAGAATTAGCACTGCTACAATTCTAGTAAAATATACTGATAAATATCCCACTTCTTTAAACCATTCAATATTAATTATAAAGTTTGTAATTCTTCCAAAAAAACCAACGATAATAATTAAAAGAATAGGTATCCATATATACTTCAAACCCTTTTTCAAATAAAATCACTCCCAAAAATTATTAATTATTAATCAGAAATTATATATCCCTTTTCATTAAGCTCATTTATTATTTTATTTAAATCCTCTTCACTATTTGCAATTATAGTATGAAGGTGTACACCTCCTGTCAAAATACATAAAGGTTCAGCTCTATGCTTATTAAGCTTCTCCATAAAATTTTGCACATCGTACGGAGTTTTAACCATAAGTACTCCCCTTATCTCACCATACAAAGAATGTTCTATAACAACATCATAAGCTGTCCCTCCAAACTTTACTATAGAATTTAATTCATCCTCTATTTCTTCTGGTTTATGAGATACGGCTATTACCCTTTTTACTATGTTTGTATTACTCTTATTTATTATATATCCCTTAGGTGTAGCAAATATATCTGAACCTTCTGCTCTCAGTATAGCAATATCCTTAACAATTATCTGCCGAGTTACCCCAAATTCTTTTGCAAGCGCGCTGCCTTTTATCGGTCTACCTTCATCCTCTAATTTTTTTCTTATAGAATTTCTTCTTTCATCTGAATTCATAATTAAATTTCACCATTCCTTAACCTTCAATTCCTATCATCACATTTTCTAAGTATATTTAATTCTAAATTATCTTTTAATTCTGCATTATGGTGATTCTTTACCATAAACAAAATTTGTTCATCTTCATTAATTTTCTTTAAAATCTTGTACCCTTCATATCCATGATTATAATGAATATATATTTTTTTTACATTTTTTAACTCTTTTATTTTACTGTTTGTTATCTTATCTAAAATAACTACAATTGACTTATCTATTATATTTACTGGCACTTTTATTTTACCTATATCGTGCAGCAGTGCTGTCTTAACTAGATTATTTGAGTCCACTAAATTAATCCTGCATTCACTTTCTACATCTCTCGCAACATTAACCGAGTGTTTTTGTTCATGAATAGATAATTTATTAAAGAGCGCAATTTCATCATCGTTTAAGTGTTTTTCAATATACATTTTATCATTTATATCTAGTTTTGCAATTGCATAACTAAAAAACTGCTTTACCCTATTCAAGATATCACCTCAATACTCTAATTGTATAATTATAGTGAAATAACTTCAACAAATATATAAAAAAATAGAGAAAATAAAATTTCTCTACTTATGAAAGATTATCTTTAACAAAAGTCGCAATTTGAGTTCTATACCTAAGTTTATTCTTCCTTTTAATACTCTACAAAAAAATATAAAAAAACAGTGATTATTTAAATCACTGTTTTTTGGTGGAGAATAAGAGATTCGAACTCTTGACCCCCTGCGTGCAAGGCAGGTGCTCTCCCAGCTGAGCTAATCCCCCATATGGTGGACCTTCAGGGACTCGAACCCCGGACCGACCGGTTATGAGCCGGTTGCTCTAACCAACTGAGCTAAAGATCCATATTGTAAAGTACCCGGCAACGTCCTACTCTCACACAGAGCCTCCTCTGCACTACCATCGGCGTATTAGTTCTTAACCTTCGTGTTCGGAATGGGAACGGGTGTTACAACTAAGCCATTGTCACCGGATATATATGTAAATGAAAGTATTGTACTTTCAAAATTGCATAGCAAATAGTTATTTTAAATTGGTCAAGCCCTCGACCTATTAGTATTAGTCAGCTAAAAATGTTACCATCCTTACACCTC